>JUUF01000282.1 GCA_001058355.1 Carnobacterium maltaromaticum | reverse complement strand
GCCACACGTTGTTGTTGACCACCTGATAATTGGTCTGCACGAATAAATGCTTTATCTACAATGCCAACTTTATCTAATGCTTCTAATGCATGTAATTTCTCTTGTTTTGTATAGATACCGAATAAAGAACGGAAGAATGGAATATCAGGAACGATTGAAGTTAATACGTTCTTGATAACCGTTGTTCTTGTTACTAAGTTGAATGATTGGAAAATCATCCCTACTTTATTTCTACGGAATTTACGTAGAGATTTTCCTTTTAATTTACTAACATCGATTCCATCAACTGTTAATTTTCCTTCGCTAATATCAAGCATGCGGTTAATCGTACGAATTAATGTTGATTTACCAGCTCCTGAAAGACCGATAATCGATACGAACTCCCCTTGTTCAATTTCTAAGTTAATATTTTTAAGACCTTTTACTCCGTTAGGATAAGTCTTAGATACGTTCTCAAATTTAATCATGTTTCTTGCCTCTCTCTCAAAAAAGGGTCAGGAGAAATATCCTAACCCTCATTTGATATTCATTACAAATTAATTAGTTACCTGCTTTTAATTTTTTAAGTAATTGTTGTGCTTCACGTTCTTTATCGTAGTCGCTAGCATTTGCTTTCTTATAGCCTTTATGAGAGTAAATCTTGATAATCTCTTTACCTTCATCTGTCTTAGCAATATTCATCATTGCATTTGCGAATGCTTCTTTGAATGCATCGTCAACGATTGGAGAAGCTTTACTTACAGAAATTGTGTCATTGTAAATGTCTGGAGTTACACCGATAACGTTTGTTTCTTTGAAGATATCTTCTGAACGACCGTAATCGCTAGTCCATTTCTTAGCGTAGTCATTACGAACGTCAGCATAACCAACCATGATATCAATTTGTCCTGATGCTAAACGAGCTGCAGAACTTGCGTATGAGTCAGATTGTACAACGTTTTGTAAGTCAGAAATACCTTTACCGTATTTATCTTGTAACCATAATGTTGGGTAGATATAACCTGAAGAAGAAGAAGTTCCTAAAACTCCCCATTTAGCAGAGTTTAAGTCGTCCCAAGTTAATTCTTGACCGCTGTTGATTTTAGCAGCTAATTCTTTCCCTTTTTCAGTAGGACCAGCAATAATTAAACCTTTATATGAAGTTGCTTGCTCTTTACCACGTTCTGTTGGTTTTCCGTCATTCCAATCTTTTGGATTAGAAGAATCTTTTAATAAGTTATCACGAGTAGCGGTTAATAATACGTCAACTTCTTTGTCATATAAAACATAAGTACCACCAGGTAAGAAACCTACATCCGCACTACCAGATGCTAATGCTTCCCCTACTGCGTCAAAGCTTGTTCCAACAGTAATGTCAACATTATTAACATTGTAGCCCTCTTTTGCTAATTCTTGTTTTAATAGTTCTTTTAATGGTTCTGTAGCAGTAACAATTGCTTCAGGATCACGAGAAGGTACAAAAGCTACCTTTAAAGTATCGATTGATTTTGAACCACTTTCTTTTGATTCAGAACCTGAATTGCTTGAACATCCAGCTAAAAGAGCTAATGATGATAGACCAATTGCTAATTTAGACCAAAAAGACTTTTTCATAAAAAAATATCCTCCTAAGATACGGTTATATAGTTAGAAATTAAGATATTCTTAACCCCTTTTATAATCTTACAAGACATACACGAAAATTACAACCCATAACGATGTAAATATGAGTATTTTCATATATTTTACATATTTCAAATACCGAAAAAACAATGTAAGCGTGTGAAATACGAACTATAAAACGCGAATGTTCGGTATTTAAGACCAAAAAAAGAAACCTCCCTAACGTAGGAAGGTTTCAATCTTATTATTTATTTGGAAAATGAGATCTTAAGAATTGGTTGGCAAACTTGATGTCTTCTAACCAGTTTTCTTGACCTACGTACCAGAATTCACCAGTGAAACGATTTACTCCGATTGATAAGAATGTATCAACCATGCGTTTAAAATCGATTTGGCCAGTACCAAATGGAATTTCACGGTAATGTCCGGGAATTGTTTCTTTTAGGTGAGCAGCAACAATGTGCCCTCTTCCTAATTCAATATCTTCGTATACATTTTTTGCACCAGGTTCTAATGATGCGTTCATTAAGTTACCTGAATCTGGATATACTTGTAAGTATGGTGATTTCACCAATTCAACAAAACGCATAGATTTTTCTACAGTATTCATAAATGGAGTTTCCATTGTTTCGAACCCAAGAAGAATTCCTTTTTGAGAAGCCATTTCAGTAGCTTTCTTAAGGTTTTGAATGAAGTAATCTAATGTTACTGCATCTCCTTCTTCGTAGTAAACATCGTATCCAGCTAATTGGATTACACGAACACCTAAATCATCTGCTAATTGAATCGCTTTTTCCATGATTTCTAGACTACGTGCGCGAGTAGCTTCGTCGTGAGATCCAAATGGATATTTACGGTGGCCACTTAAGCACATTGAACGAATCGGAACACCTGTTTCAAACATATCGTTTACTAATTGTTGGCGTTCTTCTTTTGTCCATTCTAGACGACTTAATTTTTCATCAGTTTCATCAATACTGATCTCCAAAAAGTCAAATCCAGTTGCTTTAACTGTTTCTAACTTTTCTCTAAAACTAAGTGTGTTTGGCATTGATTTTTCATACAAACCAAGTTCATAAAACTTTTTATTGTCCATAGTAAGCATTCGCTCCATGTTTTCTTAAATAGTGTTTATCTAAAATTGTTTGTGACATTGGCTTCATATTTGGGTTTAAAGCAAAGTTATGCCATGCCATGTTTGCAACGTATTCTAATACAGTAATGTTGTGTACTGCATCCATTGCGTCTTTACCCCATGCAAATGGTCCGTGGTTAAATACTAAAACTCCAGGAATCGCATTTGGATCTTTATCTTTGAAAGTCTCAACGATTACTTTACCTGTTTCTAACTCATAAGCACCTTTAATTTCAGCTTCAGTCATTTCACGAGTGCAAGGGATTGTTCCGTAGAAGTAGTCCCCTTGTGTTGTACCAAATGCTGGAATTTCTTGTCCTTGTTGAGCCATTGTAGTTGCCCATAGAGAGTGCGTATGCACTACCCCATTTACATCTTTGAAATTACGGTAAATTTCTAAGTGAGTATCTAAGTCTGAAGAAGGTTTTAGAGCTCCTTCTACTTTATTTCCGTCGATATCCACAATTACGATATCATCAGCAGTTAGTTTATCATAGTCAACGCCTGAAGGTTTGATCGCAATAACCCCTGCTTCACGGTCGTACTCTGAAACGTTACCCCATGTAAAAATAACTAATCCATGTTTTGGTAACTCTAAGTTTGCTTTAAATACACGTTCTTTTAATTGTTCGTATGCCATTGTAGAACCCCTTCTTATAGGCCTAAAGCTTCAGAAATTTTTTCAGTCATTTCTTTTTCAGATAATAAGTTTTGTAAACCTACAATTTTAGTGTTTGGTAAATCTAAACCATCGAATACTTCTAATAAAGCTGATGAGATAACTACTAAATCATAGTTTTTAGCTGAAGATTTTGCTTCAGAAACTGCACAGTGGTGAACTTCTAAAGGAATATTCAATTTTCTGAACACGTTAGTTAATTTCATTTTGATAATTTGGCTTGAGCCCATTCCGCTTCCGCATGCTGCTAATACTTTCATATTTTACATCTCCTTATATTGTTAGAGTATCGGATAGAACACTATCCGATACCCTAATTTTACTATACTCTTTTACTTATTTAAATTAGTTTTGCTTAGACTCTAAGTATGTTTCATAGTCTTCAGCAATAGTGAAGTAATGTTCTTTGTTTTTGCTGTATTGTAATTGAGGGATTACTAATAAGATTAATAATACGATACCTAAACCAATGTATTGGAAGTTTTGCATTAAGAATCCGAATCCAACCCAGATTGTATCCCAGTCAAAGTTACCATGCCATCCACCGTATGCAGCTAAACCAAATGCACCTGCGGCAATTGCTCCACCTAATACTTGGATCACACCTGATAAGAATGTCAAGATTGAAGCAGCACGTAAACCACCTTTATGGTTAGCGTATACTGCGAATGTAGCGTTGTCGAAGAATACTGGTACGAATCCAGTGATGATTAATACTGGAGATTTGAATACGATTAATCCTAAGATTGCTACGATTTGTCCTAATACCCCGAATAAGAAACCAACTGTTACAGCGTTTGGAGAACCGAATCCGTAAACTGCAGCACAGTCAACCGCTGGCATAGAACCTGGTAATAATTTGTTAGAGATACCTTGGAACGCTTCTGATAACTCAGCAACGAATAAACGAACCCCTAATTGTAAGATTTGAACATAAACAGTGAATGTTAATGCTGTTTGTAAAATGTAGAAGAAGAAGTCATCTGATGCTTTTAATGTAGTCATTTTGAATTTAGAAGCAGCAACTGTTAATTCTTGTCCATTTACGCTTACTAAGTAGTCTTTACCTAATACTAATAAGATTGCACCGAAGAACACAATCATTAAGATTGATGTAGCAACGATTGATTCTTTGAAGATTGATAAGAAACCTGGTAATTCAAGATCTTCAATCTTCTTGTCGTTTTTACCTGAGAATTTAGGAGCTAATTTATCAACTAACCAAACCCCAAACATTTGTTGGTGACCAATTGCAAATCCGCCGCCTTCTGTTAAGTCTTGTGTAGCTTCTACTGTTAAGTTTGATGCTACTGCCCAATAAACACCTAATACAATACCTAATAAAAGTACAAATTGTAATTGGTCAACGTTATCTCCTAAAGCTAAAGCCATTAACCAAGTTGCTGTAGCAGATTGTTGCACCATGATGTGACCAGTGATGAATACTGTACGAACTTTAGTTAATTTGCGGAAGATTACTAATACTAAGTTAGTTAAGAAAGCAACTAATAATACTTGTACTGTTAAACCAGTAGCATGACCAGCTGATTTTAATGCAACTTCAGCAGCAGCTTGACCGAAATATGGGTCAATAACCGCAGCTTGTAATCCGAAACGATCCCCTAATGCTGCTAATACTGGACGGAAGTTTGAAACTAATCCACCAGCAGCTACGTTTAAAATCATGTAACCTACAACTGCTTTAATAAAACCTGCTAATGCATCATACCATTTACGACCTAATAGTAAGTAACCAACTAAAACGATTAAAC
Source organism: Carnobacterium maltaromaticum (assembly GCA_001058355.1). Classification (GTDB taxonomy): domain Bacteria; phylum Bacillota; class Bacilli; order Lactobacillales; family Aerococcaceae; genus Granulicatella. The sequence goes on along the minus strand of JUUF01000282.1, from coordinate 8,857 downwards.
CCACAAAGTATTGTGGTTTTGTAAAAATGTTAGCATAGAAGAATTGCCAAAAACTGAATAAAAAGTCCATAATTATTCACCTATTCCTTTTAAAATTTTTTCTAAGTCCTCTTTAGAGCGCGCTTCAACAAACGCATTGATAATTGATTCATCGTCTAATAACGTCACTAACTCTGATAAGTTATTTAAGTGTTTTTCATTATCAGTTGATGCTAATACGAAGAATAAACGTGGTTTGTAGTCAGCACCCGGTCCAAAGTCCACAGCTTCTTCAATGTTCATAAATGCTACAGCAGTATCATTTACCCCTTTTCCTTCTTGAGCGTGAGGGATACAGATTTCTGGAGCAATTACAATGTAAGGTCCAAATTCATGAACATTACTAATAATGTAACCTGGATATTCAGGTTCAATGATCTTTTGTTCTACTAAAGGTTGGCAAGCTACTTTAATCGCATCTTCCCATGTTAGAGAACCTTTTTGGAACGAAAAGCGTCCATTTTCGATAATTTCTTTTAACATATGTTCCTCCTTGTGTTATTAAGAAATCGTATTCATTATTACACTTTGGTAAAGCCTAGAGTGGGTTAAGCTCTAGGCTCTCCAAATTTATTTAATGACAATATTATAAGAATGATGGGAATGGTACGTCATTCTCAATTGAGAATACATCGTCAAATCCACGGTAGAAGTTAAATTCTAATTTATCTTTGTCAGTTGGGTAAGTATATTTACCACCAACTTGCCAAATGAATGGTTTGAATTTGTATTCTAGGCGATCTTTCTTGAATTTCCAGATTTCTGTAATTTCTTTTGGATCTGCTTGGAAGTTAGCCCAAATGTCATAGTGAACTGGGATAACTACTTTAGCGTTTAATGATTCAGCCATACGTAACATATCAACTGAAGTCACCTTGTCAGTGATACCACGAGGGTTTTCACCGTAAGCGCCTAAGCACACATCGATTTCATGTTCGTTACCATGTTTAGCAAACATGTTTGAGTAGTGAGAATCTCCTGCGTGATATAAGTTACCACCACTTGTTTTGAACAAGTAGTTAACAGCGATTTCGTCCATATCTTGAGGCATTTTGCCTTTAAGAACTTCACCGTCTTTAGCTGTTACTAAAGCAGTACGGTCAAATGCTTCTAAAGCAACGATTTCGATGTCTTTGATTTTAACTGAGTCTCCTGGGTGTACTACGATAGTACGTTCAGCAGGAACTCCCCAACCTAACCAAGTGTTTACTACTTCTTGTGGTCCTACGAATTTAGCTTCTGGACAGTTATTAGCAACTGCAGCAGCTGTGTTAATGTCTAAGTGGTCTGAGTGAATGTGTGTTACTACTAAAGCATCAACGTTTTTCACTTCAAATGGATCGATTACGAATGGTTGTGTACGTAAGTTTGGTTGTAAGTTTTGGCAACCACTCATACGTTGCATTTGGTGACCAGTTTTCATTTTTCCGTTACCGTGGCTACGTTTACCAGTTCCACACCATAAGTCGCATAAGATGTTAGTGTTTTTTTCTGATTTTAACCAGATACCAGTACATCCTAACCACCACATAGCGAATGTTCCTGGTTTAACTTCTTCACGTTCGATTTCTTCGTTTAACCAAGTTCCCCATTCTGGGAAAGTTGATAAGATCCAAGATTCTTTTGTTACATCTTTGATATTTGCCATTGTATTTCCTCCTTGGGATTAACCCCAAATACGTTTGATTTCTTCTTTGAATTCACGAGCAGATTGCGCTGGATTTTCAGTAGCGTAGATTCCACGTCCTGCGATGAATGTGTAAATTGGAATTCCTTCAAACACTTTTAATGTGTCTTTTGTTAAGCCACCTGTTGCTGAAACTTTGAATCCCATGTCGATTAAACGACGGATTTTGTTTAAATCAGATTCAGTCCAAGTAGCTCCTGCAAATAGAGCGTCGCGGCTTTGGTGGAAGATTGCTTGGTCAATACCAGCATCTCTCCATTGTTGCGCTTGTTCAAATGTCCAATCTCCGTATAATTCAACTTGAAGAGATTTCACTTCTTTGTTAGCTGCTTCCATTGTTGGGATAGTTGCGCAGCAAATAACTGTCATCCAGTCAGCTCCTGCAAGTGCAACGTTTTTAGCAACAGTTGTACCAGCGTCAGCACATTTTGTATCAGCAATGATTACTTTATCAGGGAAAGCGCTGCGTAAGCATTTAATCGCTTTGTCTCCTTCGTTTAAAAGTAAAATTGTTCCTGCTTCAATAATGTCAACTTCGTTACCAACCGCAAGAGCATCCTTTAATGCATCTTCGATACGATTGTGGTCCAAAGCAACTTGTAAATTAGGAATTGCCATTATATCATTCTCCTTTTCTGTCTTGCCTTAAACAATCATAAAATCATAACGTCTTACGAAAATGATCATTTAATAAGTTACGGTACCAATTCATGCTATTAGTATAGTATACAGAATTTTAGGTTACAACCGTTTACAAACAAGTAATCGAATAATCAGTTTTATGATTGTTTGCGTTTACTTTACGAACGTTTGGAAATTGGCAATATAGTTATGTATATAGGAAGAATTCGTATTTTTACGTTTTAAAAACGACTAAAATATGTGATTTGATCATTTTAATTCCTAAAATAAAGATACCCTCTCATTGAATGAGAAGGTATCGTATAAACTATTTTTCAATAATCACTTCTTCTATATGATCATCTTCTGTTAATCGAACATGAATCACTTCATCTAAAGAAGTTGGTACATTCTTACCAATAAAATCAGGACGGATTGGTAACTCTCGGTGTCCTCTATCAATCAGAATCGCTAAACTAATTCTTTTTGGTCTATCAACATCCATAATCGCATCTAAAGCAGCTCTTACAGTCCTTCCCGTGAATAATACATCATCTACAAGAATGACTTGCTTCCCTTTAATGTCGAATGGAATATGCGTTCCATTTAAAACCGGGGCGTCAGTCTCTTCACTATCATGTCTGTCGTCACGATATAATGTGATATCCACTTCACCAACTGGAACTTTTTTCTTTTCAAGAGCCGAAATCTTTTCAGCAACACGTTTTGCTAAAGTAATTCCTCTAGTTTTAATTCCAATGATAACTAAGTTCGAAACATCTTTTTGTTGCTCGATAATTTCATATGAAATTCTAGTTAATGCTCTGCTGATGGCGCCTTCGTCCATAATTCTAACTTCTTTCATTGTCGTCTCCTCTACTCTGAAAAACGTCCTTTATGCAATTGGATAAAATCCACAAACTCTTTTGGCGGTTCCACTTGGAAGTTTAACGCTTCTCCAGTCACTGGATGTGTAAAGCTAAGTGTTCTCGCGTGTAAAAATTGACCAAATTCAGTTGTGTGTTTTCCTTTCGGATGATACAAAGGATCATTGACAATCGGATGTTTAATAAATTCCATATGCGCTCTGATTTGATGAGTACGACCTGTTTCTAAACGACAAGACACTAGTGAATAATCAGAAAATGCATCTAGCACTTCAAAATGCGTAACAGCATTCTTTCCGCCCTTTTCTACTACTCGTTTTAAACGATTCGTTTGATGACGAGATAATGGAGCATCAATCACACCTGTTTCGTGGGCAAAATGACCATCAACAATGGCGATGTACTCACGGTTCATTTTATTTTCGCTAATCTGCTGTACTAACTTTTGATGAACGTCATTATTCTTTGCAATCACTAATAGACCACTTGTATCCTTATCAATGCGGTGAACAAGACCTGGACGGTAAATTTCTTCACTTGTGCTATCTGATAAACTATTTGAATGATATAACAACGCGTTCACGAGAGTTCCGCTATAGTGTCCTTTTGACGGATGAACAACCATACCACTTGGTTTATTCACTACAATTAATGAATCATCTTCAAACACGATATCTAGCGGAATATCCTCAGGTTGAATGGTAATAGCTTCTTCCTCTTTTTGAAGAATTGTCACTACGTCTCCATTTTGTGCTTTATAATTGGATTTCACCACTTCACCATTAACAGATACAAGCCCTGCCTTTAACCAGCTTTGAATTGTACTTCTACTAATACCAAGCGTGGCAGTTAAGACTTTATCTAATCGTTCAGTTTTTTCTAAATCAAGTGTTATTTCTTTAAATACTGATGTCATAACGCTCTCCTATTTTGATTGTTCTTTAAAAATTACATAATAGAATAAGATAATTACACCGAAAGTTAAACAAATATCAGCAACGTTAAAAATTGGGAAGTCGATAAATTCAAATTTAAACATATCCACTACATAACCCAAACGAATGCGATCGATAAAGTTTCCTACAGCACCTGCAAGAATAAAAGCATATGCTGTTAACAACAATTTAGATTTCCCTTTTTCTTTAAACATTAAGTATAAAAGTGTCCCCACAGCTACAGCAGTGATTGCGTAGAAGAAGAACATCTTCCCTTCAAACATCCCCCATGCTGCCCCAGTGTTTCGAACGTATAAAATACTGACTAATCCATTAATGAATTCCATCCCATCATGTAAGTTAAAATTATTTACAATCCATAATTTCACTAATTGATCTGCAATAATTAATACAGCACTTAAAATTAAATATAAAAACATGTCACTTCTCCATTTCTTTTCAATAATAGTATTGTACAAAGAAGTCAACTTATAGTCAACGAACAGAAAATCTTGTTAAAATGAAATACTTTTTTCCACTCAAGGGGTAAAAACGGGTAAAATTTAACTGAAAATGGGGAGAAAGTCCTAAAAATCAACCAAAAGATTGAAAAATCATCAAAATACACGTATAATATCAAAAAGAAAACGCATTACTGTAAAAGGAGTGTATTATGAAAAAAATAGCAGCCAAGGTATTCTTGATTAGCGCTGGGTTCTTATTTTTAGGAGCTTGCGGTAATACAAAGAAAAGTGCCGAATCTACTGTTCAAGAAGTACAAGATACCTTACCTGTTGTCGTTCAACAATTAAATGACATTCAAGCGTTAGAAAATTCGTTACAATCTGATTGGGAAGCGGATATCCATGAAGATTACACAATGGCTAACTACGCTAAGAAAACGGGTAAAGTATTCACCAATATTCAAGAACGTCAGCAATTGTTGAAGTCTATGCAAAAATCGCTCAAAGTATTAGCAGATGATGCGACTAGACTAAGTAACTTGAAGGATAAGAACCTCCCTTCAGCAGAAATTCAAATTGTAGTATCAAATCTACAATCGATTGTTAATCATTTAAAGAACTACTCTGAAATGTCTCAAAAACAATTAGAAAAAGAAGCTGAGTTCTTCGTTAGCATTTCTGGAGGAAAACAAACAAACGATGAATTGAGATCACTCATCATTGAAGTGAACAACTCTGCTAACGAGCGTCAACAAATTATCGAAGAGATTAATTCTCCTATCAGTGAGTTAGATCGTCCAATTCGAATTCTAAAAGCTCGTTTGGCGAACAACGGAAAGGGTGAGTAATCATTATGAAGAAAAAGACTTTATTAACAAGTGCGCTCGCTGTAGCTTCCGTTAGTTCTCTACTAGCTTTCTATCCGACTGCAAACGCACAAGACGCTGCTGATAGTAAGTTGAATTTAAGAACCAATAGTTTACTACGGATGCCTTCAAATATTCCACAGGAGCATATTTATGATTCAGGAATTTCCATTCCATATCCTGCAGACGGGGTTAAAGGAGTTTACCTGCAAGCCTTCCGTGCAAAAGGACAAGACTTAGAAAACATGATTCAATTCGTGAAGTCTACTCCAATCAACTCATTAGTTATCGACGTTCGTGATGGTTATGGACAAATTACCATGCCTCTTGATACAGATAATCCATTAGTTAAAAAACATACTGTCAATGAAGTTACGGATACGACTGCTCTTCTAAAACGACTTGAGCAAGAACAAATCTATCCAATTGCGCGTATTGTATGTTTTGGGGACCGTTACGTTCCAAAGGAAAACCCTGAGCGTTCATTCAGAAACGCATTAGGCCAACTGTGGTATACGGATGACGGTGAAACATTCTTAAATCCATTCCTAAAAGAAAACTGGGAATATATTGCTGAAATCGCAATCGGTGCTGCTAAGGCAGGATTTAAAGATATTCAGTTAGACTACGTTCGTTTCCCTCTTGGATTCGAGACAGTATCTGATGACTTAGTATTTGATAAAGGTGACTATGCTCATATTAAAAACGATGATGAAGCTCGTATCGCTGCTATCACAGACTTTGTAGCGTTCATTCGTGAAAAATTACAACCATATGGGGTTCATCTATCAGCGGATATTTTAGCGCATGCGATTACTGAATCAAAAATCGGTGGTATCGGACAAAAATTTGTCAATATTGCGGATAAAGTGGATGTTATCTCACCGATGATTTTCCCAAGTCACTGGGTTAATTACGCGCTTGATGTAAAAGACCCTGATAAAGATCCTTACGAAATCGTGAAACGTTATATGGTGATTGAAAAAGGATATGTGAAGACATTAAACCCTTCTCCTATCTCAAGACCTTGGATTCAGGCCTTCACGGCAGACTTCCTTGGCGAAGGAAATTATCAGCTTTATACTGCTGATGTCATTAGTGAAGAGATTCAAGCTCTAAAAGAAGCCGGTGTAACCGAGTATCTTCTCTGGAACGCAGCTTCTCAATATTCAACTGAAATTAATTTCTAATCAAAAAGGACTTCCAAAATCATTTGGAAGTCCTTTTCTATCTCTTTTTATTGTTGTGTTAATGAACTGTAATCAAAGTTTGCTAAAACAGCTTTCACTTCTTGGTCAGTATCTCCTAAAAGCGCCGAACCATTACTTGTGCGATCCACAAGCGTTAAGTCCATTGGTCTAACAACTTTTGTTTCGCCGTTTCCAGCAACAATCGTATATTCGCTAGTTGAAGTGATTTCTCCATCTAAGAATACGACACGATGTGGTTTTGTCTTCAATTCACGTAAAACCATGAGTCCACGTTTTGCACGTGTGAGCATTGAGATTTCTAATACATTGAATCGTTTCACAGCACCACGCTGTGTTGTAAGGAATGCAGAAACAACTTTATGTTCTAATGAGTAAACCATCGCTCCAGCAACAAAATCTTCTTTACGAAGGTTGATTGCTTTCACACCGCTGGCTACTGTACCAACTACTGGGATTTCGCTTAATTCATAGCGTAAGCCAAATCCGCAGTGCGTTACGATAAATACTTCAAGTCCTTCTGGATTTGTGACAACCACTTTCACTACTTCGTCAGTCGTTGTCTTAAGTTTCATCGCGTTACTTGTACGAGTCTTGTATCCTCGGTACGTTGTAAACTCATTGAATACTGTTTGTTTCACTAAGCCCTCTTTTGTAAAGAAGACAACCGTCCAATCTTTATAAGTCTCGTCGCTATCTTTTGCTTTCACAAATCCTGAAATAATCACTTCATTACTTGCTAGCGAAATCGATTGACTTAAGTGGTTTCCAACATCTTTCCATTTCGCTTCTGGAATTTCATGCACTGGTAAGTGTAAGTAATTTCCTTTCGAAGTAAATAGAATGAGGTTATCTAGTGTCGAAGCTTTTTGGCAAAGGATTACTTCATCCCCTTCACGCATTCCGTTTTCTTCTGGAGCGCTTGAAGCAAACGAACGTGGGCTAACACGTTTGTAGTACCCTTGTTTAGTAGCAACAACATACACTTCTTCTTCAGTAACTAATACTTCAGTTTCAATCTTAATCTCTTCGATTTCTGCTTGAATTTGCGTTAAACGAGGAGTTGCGTATTTCTTCTTCAAATCACGAAGTTCACTCTTCATTACTTGAAGAAGAGTCTTTTCAGATTTTAAGATACTTAAGAACGTTGCAATTTGCTCATTTAAATCAAGCTTTTCGTTTTGTAGAATCGTAATATCCGTATTCGTTAAACGATATAATTGTAAACTTACAATCGCTTCTGCTTGAATCATTGTGAAGTCATACGTCTCCACTAAACGTTCTTTAGCATGTTTCTTATCTTTACTATTACGGATTAACGCAATCACTTCATCAAGAATCGATAAAGCTTTCATCAAACCATCAACGATATGCAGACGATCTTGTGCTTTCTTCAAATCATATTGTGTACGCTTCGTAATCACTTCTTTTTGGAAGTTGATATACGACGTTAGAATTGTTTTTAAGCCTACTTGTACTGGACGGCGTTCATCGATAGCTACCATATTGAAGTTATAGTTGACTTGTAAGTCTGTGTTTTTCAATAAGTAGTTTAGAATCCCTTCCGCATTGGCTTCTTTCTTCAATTCAACAACGATTTGAAGTCCCGTACGGTCAGATTCGTCCCTTACTTCAGCAATACCGTCAATCTTCTTATTCAAGCGAATTTCATCAATCTTCTTCACTAATAAAGCTTTGTTGACTTCATACGGAATTTCAGAAATGATGATTTGCGATTTTCCACCTTTAATCGGTTCGATTTTTGTTTTCGAACGAATCACTACTTTACCGCGTCCAGTTTCATACGCTTGTTCCAATTCCTCAATCCCTTGGATAATTCCTCCTGTCGGGAAATCAGGACCTTTCACAAACTGCATTAATTCTTTCACAGTTGCTTTAGGATGGTCAATTGCATGAATGGTTGCGTCAATCACTTCTCCTAAGTTATGCGTTGGAATTTCTGTAGCGTAACCAGCCGAAATCCCAGTTGCACCATTTACAAGAAGGTTTGGATAACGAGCAGGAAGTACAGTTGGTTCTTCTTCGGTATCATCGAAGTTCAAAACAAATTCAACTGTTTGTTTATCTAGATCACTTAGTAATTCTTCTGAAATTTTAGAAAGACGAGCTTCTGTATAACGCATCGCAGC
>JUUF01000281.1 GCA_001058355.1 Carnobacterium maltaromaticum | reverse complement strand
AACAAACGTGTGAAATACTATGACACTTCAATCGCAACTAAAGATTCAAAAGCACAATTATACCAATTAGAAGTAACTTCTGATACACCAGCTAAATAATAAATTCAAAAAGCCTAGGAATCCTCCTAGGCTTTTTCATTATGAAAAAACTTTCCAAAAATGAGAAATAAATTATGAAAATTAAAAAAAGATTAGAAAAAGTATTGAAATTATTAAAAAGTTGGAGTATGATAAGTCCAACATAAATTTATGGATACACTCAAAAGCATTAAAATAAAAGAATGGAGACTGATTATGATGAAAAAGAGAAATGTGATGATTCTGTTTTCTGCAACGGTTGCGCTAACGTTAGCAGCATGTGGTAGTAAAGAACAATCATCTTCAACAAGTAGCAATGCCGCAAAAACGAAATACGCTTCTGAAGTCACTCACGACGGGACTCCAATTAAGGGTGGAACATTAAAATACGCGATTGTATCTTCTTCACCTTTCTCTGGTATTTTTGCAGATGAGTTGTCTGCGGATACAAACGACTCAACGATTGGTGGTTTGGTTGATGAAAGTATGTTTGAATATGATGAAAACCGTAAGTTAACAAATACAGGTCTTGCAAGCATCGAATTTAACGTTGAAAATAAAACAGCAACAGTTACTTTAAATTCAAAAGACTATAAATGGTCTGATGGACAACCCGTAACGATTGATGACTACATCTTTGCTTATCAAGCCATCGGTAATAAAGATTATACAGGTGTTCGTTACGATGATGATTATAAAAATGTAGTTGGTATGGAAGAATATCACGATGGAAAAGCAGATAGCGTTTCTGGTCTTGAAAAAGTGGATGATTACACTGTAAAAATTCACTTCAAAGAAATGAGCCCATCCATGCAATTAGCGGGTGGTTCTGTGTGTGCATACATCATGCCAAAACACATCTTTAA
>JUUF01000031.1 GCA_001058355.1 Carnobacterium maltaromaticum | reverse complement strand
TTTATTTGAGCAATTTCCTAGCGGTTTTACGATTTTTCAAGCTCATACTGAAGGGGAATATCGAATCAAGGTTGAACTGACAGGAAATCCTGTAACACGGATGATTGAGGGAACCATAAAAAAAGTAAGACGAAAAAATGGAGAGGTAACTTCTCAAGTGGAAGTGAAGTATCAGAATGAGGAGTTTTCTTTTTCTGATGAAAAATTAGCAACAGAACTTTGGAGATATAAAAGATTCTTGTTCCAAGAAATGAAGATAGATAAGGATGTAATGTCGCGTTTAAAACTGAAAGATAAATCATACAATCCAAAAAATGGGAGTTTTGAGATATATTACGCTATTCAAAACAGTGGTTTAAATCAATTTTTTGAATTAGATGAATCAGAAGTGTTAGATATATCGTTTCATGGAAGCAATAGTAATGTAGGATATTATTATACTGTAGCGGTTCGTAATAAAACGGGGTTAGAATTTAAGGAACGTGTTTATGAATAACTAAAAAGGTCATGTAGAGAGGATCCGAGTATGAAAGGGAAAA
>JUUF01000003.1 GCA_001058355.1 Carnobacterium maltaromaticum | reverse complement strand
TCTACACAACGTCTACAAAATAGAGTTGGAAGGAGGTGGAAAGATGGAGATAGAATTCAACTATAAACAAAGTAAGCGGAATTTGAAAAAAGAAATTGAAAAATATATATTGTGCAGCATGATTATTTTCAAGCAAACACAAATTAAGTTTGATAAAGATTTTATTTTAAGTGACCCTATAGGGCATTCCCCCCCCTATACTGAAGAATTATCTTTTTTACAATCCTTCAATAAGGTTGTTAATAGCTTATCAAGAGAAGGAAGAGAGATTTTTATTAGATCCTTTCTTTTAAACGAGTCTAATATTAAGATAGGCGAAATTTTAGGGTTTAGTGAGTTTTCTATACGAGATAGAAGAAAAGAGGCTTTGAAAAATGTTTCTATTCTCTTAGGTTGTGCAGAATTTGAAAGAAGTGGTAAAAATTGACATTACAAAATTAAATATAAATTTTTCCAGGACACAAAGGAATGTTGAGAGGAAAATAAACCAATACATTAATGATAAGACACGACTATTTAAAAAGAATAGTGAAAGAATAACCAGCATACTAGATACACCGCCAACAAAAAGCAATAAGCTTTACAACTCTAAGATTGAGAAAGTTGTTTTAAACCGACTCCAATCAGAAGAAATTGAACGATGTGAACAATTTGAACAATGTATATCTTTACTAAGTGAAAAAGAAAAACAGTTGATAGAGAAGCACTACATTGAAGGGTTATCTATAAAACAGATAATGAATAAAAAACAGTTAAGTAAAAAAAGTATAGATAAAATCTTTAGGGAAACAATCATAAAAATTGCAACGTATAGCGGATGCCTAGTTATAAATAACGATCTTCTAAAAAGGGGTGAGTCAAGTGCCAAAGAATAAAGAAGACAAAGTAAAAGGAACAAAATACAACAAAAGTATTTCAAAAGGAGATGTTGTAACTAGTACAGTACAAGGTTTATTTAAAGGCAGAAAAGGAAAAGTGATTGGAGAAATTAACAATGGATATATTCATAAAGTATTAGTAAAACTTGATACAGGACATGAGTTTTGGACTACTAAAAATAACTTAATGTATTATGACGATTATATTAGTCCGTTCCATTTTTTTAAATAAAAGAAAGGAAGATAAAATGTATATGCCAAAAAATGAAGAAGATATAATCTATGGAACTAATTACCATAAAAGTATTACAGTAGGGGACAAAGTAACTAGTTTAGTGTATGGATTTTTTAGAGGAGAAAGAAGTACTGTAAAGCAATTAGCACAGCTTCAATATGGATATTTTAAAAGACTATTAATTGAAACTGATAGCGGACGTCAATTTGTTGCAGAACAAAAGAACTTAATGTATTGGGAAGATTTTCAAAAATATATAAAAAAATAAAACCGAACGAAAAGAGGGTAAAACATGACAAAAAAAACAAACGAAAAACAAAAAAATAACAAAACAGTAGAACAACAATTAGAAACTAAACGAAAAGAGGAATTAAACATGACAAAAACATTAGATGAAATCCAAAAAGAATTTGAAACATTATTATCAAATAATAAGAATGAAATCGCCGCAGTTACTGAAAAATTAGAGATGAAAAAGAATGAAATGACAGCTTTACAATCTCAACTAAAAAAAGCTGAACAAGATATTAATCTTGATAAATTTGAAAAGGTAAACAAAGAAATTTGGGTTGTAGAACAAACTATTAAAATGGTAACAAAAAAACTACAGCAACTTAAAAATGAACCTATCATTACAAAAGAACAGTTTGTTAAATATGAAGATGAAATCCAAAAAAGTTTTCAATTAGAGAGAAAAGAACCTAGAAAAGACTTTGAAAAATTAAAGCCAACTTTAGAAAAATTGATTGTTAAAGAGATGGAATCTAGAGTTAAGGGACAAAAACTTTTATATGTGTTAGTAAAAACGCTTATAAAAGATAATAGAGAATATTTCAGAATGGAAAATGGAGCCTATAGAAGTTTTGCTTCATCACTTCAAAACGATAACACTACTCTTCGTCATGAAGTGGAAGATTTTGCAAGAAATGTACTAGATTAATGTTATATAACGAAAAATACCACACTACTCTCCGCCAAGAAACCAGTGTGGTAAACATCAAAAATCACCCTAAAAAATGCATGAATTTAACACAATGAGAAAATGTAAATTCAAAACGGTAAAACTTATGAAACGTTATTAAATCAATAGTTTAGAGAACCACTTGAATTTAACACAATGTAAGATATGATAAATTCAGAGGTACCACAGAATAAGGGTAAAAAGGGGGATTGAAATGCCAAAAAAACACAATGAAAGCCTTAGAAGTGATGCATATTTCAGAAGTATAGAGGTAGGAGATGTAGTAACTACAACTAAGAACGATTATAGACGAGGAAAACCCTCAACTGTCATTGCTGTAGGAAAAGTATCATTAGATGAATACCTTAGACTAAAGGTAGAAACTTGCGACAAAGAAGAATTCTTTGTATCACAACAAGACCTGGTATATTTTGAAGACTACCCCCTCCTATTCCCGTACTGATCACATAAAAAACAATACCGCCCTCTATAAAATGAACCGCCATTCAAATTATAGAGGGCGATTTATTAACCAGGTATACATACTAATACAATGAAATATATTTAAAACTATGAGTTTTGGTATTAAAATAAACAATAGAATGATACTATCAAGCATTATCCTCTTACTTAAGCTAAAATAGTGCTATATTCTTTTCAAAGTGAATTTGAGTTGATTAGAAAATTTTTTTCATAAATTTTTAGAGAAGGCAAACACAGAGAGTAATAAACAATATAGTTACAAGATAGTAGGTATAGGTGGTAGGAGTGGGTAGGAGAGAGGCAGCATAGATACATCTATAAAACAGAAAAATAAAAAATAATTTTTTTATTATTAAATATCTGTTCTAACCAGGAACAGGAACCAGGAACAGGAAGAGCCAACAAGCTCCATACATAGGGGGAGGGGACCCTACCCCAACCCTTTGGCGACCTCCCAGGCAGTA
>JUUF01000280.1 GCA_001058355.1 Carnobacterium maltaromaticum | reverse complement strand
CCGTTACTGCGATTATAAAAAGCCGCCAGCTCCTTCGTAATCATTTTATGTGCTATTTATTTTATGAGTCTAAGTTAAAAATACTCTGATAGAACGATGTGACAAATAATAGACTCTTCGCTCCTTACTACTGTGCTGAAACATTCATTCTGCTTTTCATTCTGTAAGCTGGGTGCTGTCTAGTTGGTTCTTAAGGTGCTGGGACTAGAGCTTTTCAAGCCAGAGGGCGCATAGAGTTTGGACGGCTGGGATAATCGTAGTGATTGAGCCGTGGTTATCGTATGCCTTGTACCAAAGTTTGCCCGTTGAATCGAAGGCGTATTGGTACACGACGAGCCAATGATTTTTATACGGGCTACCAAGAGCTGTTGTGGTACCTACGACAACTGGAACGCCGTCTTCAAGAAGGCCTGGCACGACCTTTTCACTAAATAAATTAAAGTGTGTCTTATAACCATATTTCTTCCACTCGTTATTGAGGCCGCGTTGCACGTCCCAATAAAAAGTCCCGCGATATGGCAGCGCGTATTCAATTGACGATTCCATGCCTTTTAGGAGCTCATCCATCGATTGTGTCACGACGCCTTCACGTTTGGCCATGAGGACCGTTAACGAGGCAGCCGCATACGTTCCGCAGACGCCTGGTGTCTTTTCATTCACATACGCTTTGAACTGCTTCATATCCTCTTCAGGAAGGCCTCGCCATTCTACCGTCTCTTCTAATGTATGTTTCTTCTCCCACTTCATTCGCATTCTCCTAATTGTTCAATAATGATAGTCTTTATTTTTCAAAATGATATTCTTTCACTTGTAAGTTTTCGTCGAGGTCAAATACAAGCGGTGTTCCTGTTGGAATTTCGAATTTCAAGATTTCGTCTTCGCTAAGGTTGAGTAAGTATTTCACCAAACTGCGAAGTGAATTGCCGTGCGCTACGACTAAAACGTTCTTGCCGTCAAGTAAATCCACCGCAATCTTATCTTGCCAAATTGGAAGCACGCGGTCCAAGGTTGTTTTCAATGTTTCCCCTTGAGGAAGATCCTTCACTTGTAGATGTTTGTAGCGTGGGTCGCTAGCTTGTTTAGCTGCTTCTTCCTCGCTAAGCAGTGGAGGCATCACATCGTATGAACGTCTCCAAAGCAACACTTGTTCGTCGCCGTATTTTTCGCGTGTTTCTTGTTTGTTGAGTCCTTGTAAGGCTCCATAGTGGCGTTCGTTTAATCGCCAGCTCTTTGTTTCTGGTAAATAGTCTTGATTTAATTCAGACAAGACGATGTGTCCTGTGTGGATAGCTCTTTTTAATACTGATAAATAGACATGATCAAATTGGATGCCTAATGAACGCAGCATTTCCCCTGCGTGATGCGCTTCATCTACCCCTTTAGGAGTTAACTCCACATCGCTCCAACCGGTAAATAAATTAAGGGCGTTCCATTCACTTTCTCCATGTCGAACAAATACTAATTTCATGTTCATTCCTTCTTTCTGAATTTCTACTTATATTGTACGCCTGTTCTCAGAAAGTTTCAAAGAACGACGCCCGATGTGTTGCCATTTGCCCTAAATCATCATTTAGTGGTAAAATAAGCTGATATCTATTTCATTAGATGATTGGTAGAAACACTACCTGAAAGGAACATTATGAAATTACTAACGATTATCGAAAAGATAAAACGATTCTCGAATCAGGATTTAGCGCTGTACTTACTCATTATCAGTAGCTTCCTTCCGTTTTATCTATTTCTAACATTGTTCGTCTTATATATCATCCTTCTCGCCTTTACGGGAAAATTAAAACAAGTATTTAAAGACTTAACACAGCATCCGTTCTTACTGGCGTTTATCGGATTTAGCTTTATCGTATCGATGGTAGCCGGCAACTATATCGGTGCTGTCATCTCAGTTGGATTCGTGATGTATGCGATATTCTTTAAATACTATCAAAGACGATTGACACCGGACTTTTTCCATATCGTTCTACAGACAGTCTTACTCCTCAGTATTTTCGCCGCGGGATTTGCGTTCTTAGAACACTACGAAATCGTTCATAAATTTAACTACACCTTCCTATCACCAAAGATGCAAGTATGGCACCAAAACCGTGCGGAAGTAACGTTCTTTAATCCGAACTACTACGGAATTATTTGTTGCTTCTGTATTATGATTGGCTTCTACTTACTCAGCATCACGAAGAGTTGGTTCTGGAAGTTCATCGGCGCTGTTGCGATTGGTATTAACCTATTCGGCCTCAGCTTCACGCAAAACAGAACGGCTTTCCCAGCGATTATCTGTGGAGCGATTATTTACCTCTTCACGACAATTCGTAGCTCGAAAGCATTCTGGCTTAGCATCGCCGTATTTGGAATTGGACTCATGTTCCTCTTCTCAAGTGACATCGGCGTTCGTATGGGAAGTTTTGGTTCCTCAATGGACGAGCGCGTTTCAATTTGGAATGCCGGCATGGTTCTCTTTAAACAAAATCCATGGTTTGGGGAAGGGCCTCTGACCTACTTGCATAGCTTTGCAAGAATCGGCGCTCGCTACCACGAACACGCACACAGTTTATATATCGATACCATTTCAAGCTACGGGATTATTGGAACGCTGATTTTAGCGATTTCTACACTTAAACCGGTACGTATGCTTTTGGAAATGAGTCGCGATCCAAAGAAACGTCCAATCGTTGGACTCTACGTTTCGTTTATCGTTGTACTCTTCGTTCACGGTATCTTCGACGTAGCCATCCTTTGGGTACAAAGTGCATTCCTATTCTTACTAGTGATGACAAGTATTCCAATGTGGATGAAACAAGAAGAAAACGTTATGCCACATAAATAAACGACAAAAAACAAAATCCCAAGATTCACTGCTGTGAACCTTGGGATTTTTTGTGTGCTTTTATTTCGTTAAGTTACGGATGTTTTTGAAGATGTCTTTATGGTTTTCAATCTTCGTATCATTTCCGATTACCACAAACGCGTTTTGATCCATGATGGCTTTCATCGTTGGAGCGTATGCGCGTACCTTTTCAGGCGTTGCCGCTAAGATTTCATCGCGGAACTGTTGCACTTTCTCTTGCGTTAAATGCGTGAAGTAACGCGTGAAGGCAACTGCCCCTTTTTGAGCGGCTGATAGTGGACGGTCAATCGTGCTGAATGTTCCAATCAAGTTCTTTTCAAACTCAGCCTGAGATAAGTTGAAGTTTTCTAAGTATTCCACTTGTCCATCATATCGTTCGAGCGTTTCAACAATATTCGGGTCGCGGTAAGAAAGACCTGCGACATCCCCTTTATCCGTGATGACACTCATACCGCCGTATGCCCCGCCTTGAACACGAACCGTATTCCATAAGTAGTCGAGCCCTAGCACTGATTTCAAGAATAAGTTCATGCCGTTGACTGGAACACCAAGAAGCGTTTGGTTATATCCTTTTGCGACATAGTTGATTTCTTGCGCTGTCTTGAATCCTTCGTTTAACACTTCCACTGGATTTGTGAAGGCTTGTTTTTCAACCTTGTGAGTCCCAAGATGCTTGAAGAAGTCCTCGGATACTTGTTTGAAGTGGTCGAAGTCAACTTTACTTCCGACAAAAGTTGCCACTAGTTGGTCTGTTGTTAAAATGGTTTCTAACACAGCTTTCAAGCGATCGATAAACGCTTGAGGGTTCGCATCAAAACCAGCCACCACATCGCAAATGAAGTCGTAGTAGTCGATTCCTTCAAGCGATTGTAAGTATTTCGCACCTTCGTAGTAGTAAGACTCTAAACGACGAAGTGCCGCCACGTGTGAACCATAGTTGAAGTTCATCTCAAGGTCTGCTTTCACATTGAGTAAGAGCTCTTTAATTTTCTCCACATCGTCTAAGTTTGAACGGTGAACGATTTCTTCAATCAAGCTTAAGAGTTGTGGTTGGTATTCAGACAATGCCTTACCGCTGACTGTGAATTTAGGATAGTAAATGTTGTCCGCTACTGATTCCGTAATCACGGTCGCGTTTGTGCCGATGCCACCTGTGTAGAAGTCGATTTCTGTGCTGAGGGCTTCGTCTGTGAAGTTTTCGGTTCCAACTTCCCCTAGTACTTCTGTTAAGAAGGCTACGACTGGAATGTCTTCTGTCTTCACGCCTGATAAATCAAAGTAATATTTCACGTAAGAAATGCCGGCTGTGAAGTCTTCATAGTGTAAGAAGGTTGGTTTGCCTTCTGCCTCTTCCACTATTAATGGTAAAGGTTTTACTTCGCGGTCGATATCTTCAATTGAGAGTTTTGGTAATTTCGCCAAATCTTCTTCCTTATCTGGAGTCGTTTGACGTTCTAGAAGTTGTTGCGTTTGTTCAACTAAAGCTGCCACTTCTTCGTCAGATAGTGAAGCTTTATAAGCCGCTAACTCTTCTTTCAACGCTTCATCTTTGCGGTCGCCGAGTCCAGGTTCTGGAGCTAAAGTGATAACCGCTGCATGCGTATTGTCTAGTAATGTTGTTTGGATTAAACGTTCGAAATAGCCGTTTGCCATTTCTTCTTGCATCTTATCTAACACGCGTTGGTATTCAAACGTTGCGAATACATCCCCGCCGTATAACCAGCTTGTGAGTGAGTTGAGTGAATACAAGATTCCTTTAGGAGTAGCCCCTTCCAGAGCTGTTAATTCTTTATAACGGAACGCTGCTTTATTAAGGGCTGCTTGAATCGCTTTTTGCGGAATGCCTTCAGCCACTAAACGTTTCAACTCGTTTTCGATAATCGATACGAATTGGTCTTTAGCTTCTGGGTTTGTATCTTTTAAGACGATTTCAAAGATTGGTGAGTACGTCGCTGCCCCAAATCCACCAGACACATCAGAACCAAGGCCTGATTTCAGGAGAGCTTTCTTAATCGGAGCCGTGTTAGACCCAAGAAGGAGTTCATCTAAGACGCCAAGCGCGATGAGTTCTTCAGAGTTTGTCCCCTTACCAGCCGCCCAAATGTACGCTAAGAGCGATTTGCTTTCAGTAGGCTCGTCTTTAGAAATTGAGAATTTCGCTTCTAATTCATGACGCTCGCCGAAAGGTGTTTGTTCGACAGACTCGAATTCGTAGTCTTTAGCTTCAAACGCATCGAAGTACTCTGTCAATTGCGCAAACGCAGTCTCTAAGTCTAAGTTTCCGTAAAGCGTCACACGCGCATTGCTTGGGTGATAGTACTTGTCATGGAACGCCACGAACTCTTCTTGCGTTAAGCTAGGAATCGCAGCTGGCATCCCACCAGAAATATGTTTATAAACGGTATCTGGGAATAACGTTGGTTCAAACAGACGGTATAATTCAGAGTCCGCTTGTGAGAACGCCCCACGCATTTCGTTATACACCACGCCTTTGTAAATCAATTCATCATCGGCGTTTTCTAAATGATAATGCCATCCTTCTTGCATTAAGATTTGTGGATCATGCTTGAAGTTGGGATAGAATACCGCATCTAAGTACACAGACATCAAGTTGTTGAAGTCTTTTTGGTTACGAGACGATACCGGATAAACTGTCTTATCAGAGTAAGTCATCGCATTTAAGAATGTATTCAGTGAGCCTTTTAATAACTCCACGAATGGCTCTTTCGATGGATATTTCTTCGAACCATTTAACACAGAGTGCTCGATAATATGCGCAATCCCGTTATCATTATACGGTGGCGTGCGGAACGCAATATTGAACGCCTTATTATCGTCTTCGTTTTCAAGGTATAAGACCTCTGCGCCAGTCTTATCATGTTTGTACAAATAACCGACAGAACGAATATCTGGCAAGTCTCTTTTTTCAACTAAAGAGTACCCTTTAAAATTCTTTGTCATAAAATTCCTCCTTCAAGGCTTTTCACCCATTCTACCACTTTTAGTGCAAAAAAAGAAGATAAGGGTGCTGATCTTTAGTGGTCCTAGATATTGAAAAAGGAATTAAGCAATTGAATTATGCTTAATTCCTTTTTTATAGTAATTCATTCTAACATCTCATTCACTCTCGCCTGAACCGCATCGTAATCAAATCCTGCTTTTTCTAGGCGTTCTCTTCTTTCTTCTCCGTTACCCCAGTCTCCTTGGATGACTTCGGCCGCAATGGAATCGATGTTCTGGTTAATAGCGCGCAAACCAGTCTCGGTGTAGTTACTATTTCTACTACTTTCTTTTTGTTTTTGTTCATTGTTATCGTCCTCCGAATTAATATTTTCCCAGTCTTCACCCACTAAAAATCGATTAACTGCTGTTTGCACTTTTACAGGATTATATCCAGCATTTAATAAGCGGTTAGCTCGTTCCTCACCGTTTCCCCAGTCTCCACGAATTATCTCCTCAATTAATGTTTTATCGAACATTTTAACAGGGAGCTTCCTATCCCAAATTATTTTATTTTCACGAACACATAACGGTTTTCGTTCACCCAGTTCATACAATATGTTCGGAAGTGCGTCACCTAACGATGCGAAATATTGCATTCTTTCGATAAAATATTCTTTTACACTTTCTGTTGTACCACCATGTAACTCCATACTTCTATGAGGACA
>JUUF01000279.1 GCA_001058355.1 Carnobacterium maltaromaticum | reverse complement strand
CCGTAAGATTCTTCGTAATCCAGTGCTGAAATTTTGTTTTTTGCTTTTTTAAAGGGAAGAAAGTGGACACAATCCATGCAAGGATGATGCTGCTTTGAGAGTTAAGGCTCTATTGACAACTAGGACTTCGAGTTTAAAACAAGTAAAAATGCCGATTTAATCGTGTTTCCTCCAAAGGGTGTGCCTTTTGGAGGATTTTTTGAGCAAAATAGTATAAGAAAAAAGCAAGATGTATCATGTATGATACGTATCACACATGATACACTTAAGGTAAACGGAGGTGTGTTTATGAGGTATAAACGTGAATTTACAAAGAAAAACTTTGAAGAGTTAATGGAAATGCCGTATGGGAGGATGGTAAAGGCAGCTGCGATTCTGCAACTGATTGAAGAAGAAGGGGTTACTCCGGAGATGATTGAAAAATGGGGGAGATTCAATGAAGAACAAGGAGTTATGTATTTGGTCTTCGAAGTAGAAGATATTACGGAAGGAGTGAATGGCAGTGAGTTCTTTACGAGAAGAAACATTCTCGATTATAGCATCGCGCTATCCGAACTTTAAAGAGGATTTGGCAAGAGAATTAACTTTCTACAGGGCTGCTCTTCGAATCATTAAGATCCGTATGGAAAGTGGTTTATCAAAAGCGGAGTATGCGAAGAAAGTGGGGGTTGAGCGAACGAACCTTTCACGATTAGAAAAAGGAAAGATCAATCCGAAATTATCTACGCTCATCGAATTGGCACACAAAAATGGATACGAGGTGGATATTCAGCTCAAGCCTTTTGGATATTAAAAAACTGAATTGGTTACTCTAACACATGTTGGAGTAGCCTTTTTATTTCCGCTAAAAGACGGTATAATAGACGTGATGAACTCTGGAGGAACAGAAATGAAGAAAAACGAATTTTATACAGTAACAATTGAAGATTTGACGCATGAAGGACTTGGGGTCGGGAAGGTCGATGGATTCCCGCTATTTATCGAAAATAGTATTCCTGGCGAAGTCGTGCGTGTGAAGACAATGAAGATTGGAAAAAGCTATGGCTACGCGCGTGTGGAGGAGTGGCTGGAAGTGAGCCCGAATCGGGTGGACGTGAAAGACGCCCTCGGAACACGTGTGGGGACGATGCCGCTGCAACATATGACCTACGAAAGCCAGCTGGCCTTTAAGCAGCAACAAGTGAAAAATGTGATGACGAAAATCGCGAAAATGCCGGAATTAGAAGTGCGTCCAACGCTTGGAATGGAGAGTGCACTGGGCTACCGAAACAAAGCGCAAATTCCAGTGCGTACGGTAGACGGACAGTTGACGACAGGTTTCTTCAAGAAGAACTCACATGACTTAATTCCAATTGAAGACTTCCATATTCAAGACCCTGAAATCGACCGCTTGATTGTGGCGGTGCGTGATATTTTAAGAAAGTATCCAGTGGTAGCGTATGATGAAGCGAATCATACTGGCGACTTGAAGCATATTATCGTGCGACGAGGACTCCGTACGAAGCAAGTGATGATTATTTTCGTGACGAGAACAAAGGTGTTGCCACAAGCAGAAGCGATTGTCAGAGACATTACAGAGGCGTATCCGGAAGTGGTGTCTATCGTGCAAAACATCCAACCGAAGCCAACGAACGTCATCATGGGACGTGAGACGAAGGTGCTATTCGGGGAAGACGTGTACGAAGAGAAATTGTTCGAATTCACGTTCAAGATTAGCGCACGTTCGTTCTTCCAAGTCAATACCGTGCAAACCGAAGTGCTCTATCAACAAGCCATCGACGCTGCGGACTTGAAGGGTGGCGAGACGGTCGTGGATGCGTATTGCGGTATCGGGACGATGAGCTTAGCCTTTGCCCGCGATGCGAAGAAAGTCTATGCCATGGAAATCGTGGATGATGCGATTGTGATGGCGAAGGAAAATGCGAAGCTGAACGGTGTGACGAATGTACACTTTGAAACGGGTGCGGCCGAGAAAATTATGCCGAGCTGGAAAGAAGAAGGCATCCAGCCAGATGTGATTGTGGTGGATCCACCGCGCAAAGGGCTCAACCTTGCCTTTATCGAAGCAGCATGCGAAACTATCCCAGAACGTATCGTGTATGTGAGCTGTAACCCAGCAACACTCGCTCGCGACCTTGTACACTTCAAGGAACGAGGCTACGAGGCGCAATACGTGCAACCCGTGGATATGTTCCCGATGACTGCGCATGTTGAGACGGTAGTATTAATGTCAAGGGTTGATAAATAAGAGTGTAATAAGATAAGTAAATAAAGTTTTTCCGTGATTTGAGGTCTGGTTTTAAGCCGGAAGGATAATCACGGTTTTTTGTTTTGAGGGAAGATATCTGAAATTGGGGAATTTGAAAAGTAATCAGCCGATACGGTTATTGATTTGGTGAGTTGATAAGATGGTTGACTAAATAATGGTGAGTTGATAAGTTGATTGGCAAAGTTTCTTCGTAACATTGAACTGCTTACTATTCTAAATATTTATCAAATCGGGATTTTTAATACTTAAAAACAATGCCTTTATTGTATAACATAAACACCTGATGGAGGTGTAATTATGCACGTAGGATATAGAGAGGGATCTGGCAGGAAAAATGGCAAAGTAGATGAAGCTATTGCACTTTTTGATAAAGCTCGATATAACGGCTATGATGCTCCTGCGCTATATGATTCTTATGCTAAAGCTTATCGAAAAATTAAGGATTACGATAATGAAATTCTCATTCTTGATGAAGGAATTATGCGTAAAACACGGCACGATGTTGGTACTTTAGCGGCTCGTAGGGATAAGGCAATTAAGCTATTATTTGCTAAACAAGAGGCAGAGCGGATAGCTAAGGAAAAATCTGATTTTCTAAAAGCGAACAAAAAAGAGGATATTTAGAGGTTCAAAACGAAGTTAATAAGTTAATATAAAAATATACTAAGACTACGGAGTAAAATCTGTAGGCTTATTTTTTATGGTATAATAAATATAAATTAGAATTTATAGGATAAAAACATGGTAAAAGTAAAAAATAACAAGATAAAAACATACATTCTATCAGCAATAACATTAATATGGCTAGCAGTTTCCATGATACTTTTATATATAAAAAGTAGGACTGGTTATAGAATATTAATTGATTTCTTTGGGTTACAATTAAGGCAAGAAGATGTCCTATTTATTCTTTTACTGATGATTGTAGCTTGGCTTATCTTTTTTCTAAAGCTATTTTGGAAGAAATATTCTAGTAACATTGCTAGAGTTATTCTGGTAACAGGCTGGATTTTATTAATTGCAGGATTCTTATTTGGGTCTTTAATTTTTTTAGGTGGTCATCTTGTAAGTACCTACTATACTTTTATTTCCCCTGATAAAAAACATACGCTAGTAGTTGATGAGGCTTCGTTCTTGCTTTTGTCAAATGTAAGTTTATTTGAAAGGATAAATCCTTTATTTATTGAAGATTTAGGCGCAGAAACCTCCCTCGATGATGGATTTTCACCAATTTCAGCAGGTAAGTACTGGATAAAGTGGGATGGAAATAGGGTTAGCCTTGCGATGTTGGATGAACTTGGGACTGGGACATGGGATGTAGTAAAAGTTTCCTTAGGAGATAGTGATAGGAATGTTCAACATGATAATTTAGACTCTGAGGGCAAGCCTATTGTCTATGAGGAAAATTATTCTCCTACGCTTCCTGCGAAAGATACCATTCATAAACCACTAACTAAACAAGAAATATTAGATAGTTTATCTCTTGAAAATGCTATCATAATACCAAATTCTAACTATGGACTTATAGAGGTTGATAGGGCTATGGCTAGAAGTCTATGGTATTTTGTAAGAATTGAGGAAAATAGGATGATTTATATTTCTGATGCTCCGGATACATCTCCTAAAGTTGAGGGAGAAATTGATTCTGAAGGAAAAATACATTTAAGATTTACGGATATTAATAATAATCAAACCAATTATGAATCTTTAAACCAGGGAAAGACTTGGAAAAATGCTCATAAGTTTTCGGGTAACATGGATTAAATCGGGGTAGACAAATGCAAATTTTGGAGGTATAGATTATGGCTTCAAGTAAAGAGTATTTAGATTTCATTTTAGAACAACTATCTGAGTTGGAAGAAATAACATATAGATCAATGATGGGCGAATATATTGTTTATTATCGTGGAAAAATTGTTGGTGGGATTTATGATGATAGGTTTTTAGTGAAGCCTGTTAAATCTGCAATAGCATATATGCCAAATGCAAAATATGAGTTGCCGTATGATGGAGCAAAGGAAATGCTATTGGTAGATGATGTTGACAACAAAGAATTTTTAACAGGCTTATTCAATTCGATGTATGATGAGTTGCCTGCACCGAAATCGAAGAAATAATCGAATTGGAGGGGCTTAAAATGCTTGAGATAAAAGAAACAATGATTGAGGATATCAAATGTGTTCAACAGCTTTGGGCTGATGGGGATGTCATGAAGTTCGTCGGTTTTCCGGACGGCTTACATCAAACAGATGAAGGAATGCAAAATTGGTTTCGGTGGATTAAATCGAACAGACCGACTTTAAACCACTATTCAATTTTCGAAGACGGGAAATACTGCGGAGAAGCGTTCTATGAAATCGACGCAGAGCATCGAAGCGCCGCTCTGGACATAAAATTGTTTGGATTTGCACGGGGATGTGGCATTGCAACAGCAGGGCTCTCCCATGCAATCAAAGAAGCGTTCCTAAACGGTGCAGAGATTGTATGGGTCGATCCGAATCCGGAAAACATGAAAGCAATCGCGTTGTATGAGAGGCTGGGCTTTCAGCAGAAAGACTTTCCGGAGTACCTGATTTCCGAGGGTGAGGAAAAAACCTCAATCTATATGGAACTTCGCAAAAACTGATTCCATACGCAAATTCCAGTTTGTGGAGGTAAACCTTTTTAATGATAACCTTATGCTATTGTAAAAAAGAGTTAAATCATGAAAAATCTTTCATCTTAAGCAATGTTATAAACAGCTGGAATTTAAGGAGAGAAAAATGATTTTAGAAACGGAAAGATTGATTCTTCGCCCATGGGAAGAAAGAGATGCTCATGATTTATTTCAGTATGCCAGTAATCCAGAGGTTGGTCCGATTGCAGGTTGGCCTGTACATACCAGTGTTGAAAACAGTAGGGAGATTATAAAAAGTTATTTGTCAGCACCTGAGATATACGCCATCGTTTTAAAGGAAACAATGCAGCCAGTGGGTAGCATAGGATTGATGATTGGCTCTGCAAGTGATAAAGGGATTCCGGATACTGAGGCGGAGATTGGTTACTGGATAGGAGTTCCCTATTGGGGTCAAGGTCTGATTCCAGAAGCAGTTCGTGAGATGATGAGACATGGATTTGATGACCTGAATCTGGAGAAATTATGGTGCGGTTATTTTGACGGCAATACAAAATCAAAGAGAGTTCAGGAAAAATGTGGGTTCCGTTATCATCATACAAAAGAGAATGTTCCGTGTGCATGGGAAGGTGTTCTTCGTACAGAACACGTAACCTGTCTATCAAAGGAACAGTGGATTTTGTTTAAGTAAATCGCTATTTGTGCGAGCTGATTGATAAGTAAACTTTATTTATAATGGATACTTTTAAAGGAGGGTATATATATGTTAGGAGCAATCATTGGAGATGTTGTCGGGTCTGTTTATGAATGGAATAATATTAAAACAAAAGAGTTTCCATTTTTCAGAGAAGACTGTTTTTTCACAGATGATACGGTGATGACCTGTGCTGTGGCAGAAGCCATCATGAATGGTGGACAGAAGGATAACTTCATTGATGCCATGAAGAAGTACGGAAGAATGTATCCAAATGCGGATTACGGAGCCAGGTTTAACAGGTGGCTTATGACTGATAACCGTGACCCGTACAATAGTTTTGGGAATGGTTCTGCGATGCGAGTTTCTCCGTGCGCTTGGTTTGTGGATGCCACAACAGAAGAGTTACCGGCTGAGGGGAAACGTCTTGCGCAACTTTCTGCAGAGGTGACGCACAACCATCCAGAAGGAATCAAAGGAGCTATGGCAACGGCGGATGCGATCTTTATGTGCCGTTACTTCTTTGGTGGTTATGCTAGTGACAAAGGGGAACCAAATAGTGATAACCCTGAGGAAATTAAAAGACGCATCAAGGAACACATCGAAAAAGAGTATGGATATGACCTTTCTAAAACGCTAGATGAAATTCGCCCTACGTATCGTTTCAATGAAACGTGCCAGGATACCGTTCCTCAGGCTATCGTTGCCTTTTTGGAGAGTACAGATTTTGAAGATGCGATTCGAAATGCGATTTCTCTTGGCGGAGACAGTGATACTCTTGCTGCAATTACAGGAAGTATAGCAGAGGCAGCTTATGGGATTCCTGAGTGGATTCAGGACAAGGTTTATACCTATCTAGATGAGCCTTTAAAAGATGTGCTTAGACGATGGGAAAAGGAAGTTGAAATAAAATAATAGATAGGCGTTATGCGGACCAATAATGAAGGATGGAGGTGATTGTTTGGTAGAAAACAGACCTAGTTTTAAAGAGATAAAATCATTTGAAGAATTCAACCAATACTATTGGTATCGAGAAGAACTTTCCCAAATTTGCAAGTCTCTTGGATTAGAGTATAGAGGGACGAAGAAAGAATTGGTTTATATAATTGAACAATATTTTCAGGGAAATAAAATAGAGAAATCTTTGAGGAAAGGTCTCAAAACTCAATCTGAAGTAATCACTTTAGAGACTCCATTACTGAACTGTGGGTTTTCTTTTAACCAGAAGTTTAGAGATTATTTTGCTGCGGTAACAGGGGTTAGTCCCTTCAAATTTAATGCGGATATGGCAACCGCTTGGAGAAAAGTAAAAAGGGATCATGATCTAACATTTACGATTCAGGATATGATTAAAATTTATTATGGAGAGTCCGATTACGCCAAGTATGATCATTCGGCTTGTCAGTGGAATCAATTTTTAAAAGATTTTTGTACAGATGAATGTAGCCATCAGTATGTTAACAAGTTATCCGTTGCTGCTATCCTTTGGAAGGAAGTTCGAGATTCAAAGAATGAAAAATTTTTTTCCAAACAGCTTCTAAATGAATATAAAAGCAAAATAGAGGCGTTTCGTAAATAAGTAACTCTTCTTTCTTCTGTCTGATACGTTGTTGCGAAAGCTTCTGTGTACTTTTAAAAGGATTATAGATTGCATGCAGGGCTACTGGATGTACATCGTGAGTGCTTATTTCATTCCTATTGACGGTAGCATAATAATATTTAGAACGAAAAAGCTTAGGAGGGTTATCGATGGTTATATTGGAATTGTATCAAGGTGATTATCAAAAGGATTTAGTCGCTTTTAATTCCTTAGAAGAAGGGAAAACTTTTGTCGCTCAAATCCCGGGGTATACTCTAGAAAACGAAGATGGGTTTGAAGTGGAGTATGTGAATCCTAAACACTTACCGGATTATATGGAGATTGTCTTCAACGGAAACATTGTCCCTTTATCTAGATTTTCGTTTGAACCTGAAGAAAACGTGGACATTATTTGGAAAGAAATTTCGAATCTATCGGTTAAAAACGATAAAGTGATCGAAGGAGCTACAAAAATCGATGCTTATGTTGTGAATAACGATGAAGTGAAAGCTTATGTCGAAGCCAGGGAATCAAACTTCCGCAAGGCAAAAGCTTTCTTAGAAAGTAAAGGATATGAAGTCGACAGAAGCTATTTTGGAAGTGAAGATGGCGAAGCAATTCTCTACAGAAAGAAAGGCGCCGAAGATTGGCACTTCTTATGTCACTTAGACCCGCTGTTTGTAGAGATTGAAGATGTTGAAGGGTTTGTGGAGAATATTGAAGAATCGGAAGAAGCGTCTAAATAGAAAGAAGGAAAAATAAAGTTGAATAGAATAGTAGACGATCAGATAACGCTTATTCCTTATTATAGAAATGATGACATCTCCCTTCTTTGGTATCAAGATAGTGAGGTATGCAAACAAGTAGATAATACTGATCAGATTTACGATCTAACAAAACTTCATAAAATGTATGATTACCTAACTTCACATGGTTCTTGCTATTATATCCAATATGAAGGAGTGTTAGTTGGAGATGTGACACTCCAAGATAACTCGGAACTTTCTATAGTTATCAGCAAAGAGTATCAGAATTTACAGATTGGAAGACGATGTATTTCTGAAATGATACAGCTGGCGAAAGAACAAAAAATGGTAAAGGTCTCTGCACAAATATATCCTTTTAATACTCAAAGTCAAAGAATGTTTTTGGCTTTGGGATTTCAGAAGGTAGATGAAGAGTGGTATGAATATAAGTTGATTTAGGGTAGTTGTAGATCATTTTATATATTTAAATACTGGTCCGTATTTTGTATATCAAAGAACATCAAATTGAAAATTAACTCATTAAAAACATATAAAGGAGTACGATTAGTGAAAGCATTAATTGTTTTAGATTGTCAAAAAGGGATGTTAGCTAGAGGGGATTTTGACCTGCTTAGAGAGAATATTTTGAAGTTGCAGGAGATGTTCAAGGCGAGCGGGGACCTCATTATTCATACGCGTCATATTGATGAGAATGAGGAGAGTATTATTTACAATGGCGACGAGTGAGGAGCGCTTGATGAAGAGCTTTCTGCGGATGCGGATTTTATCGTGGAGAAAGACTCGCCAAATATTTTCCAGAGCGAAGAGTTGAAGGCGATTCTGGCGAACCATCCAGTTGATGAAGTGGTGATTACGGGACTGAACGCGGAATATTGCTGCTTATTTTCTGCCATTATTGCGTCAGATAGAGGCTACAAGGTGACTTACATTGAAGATGCAACGGGCAGTGTCAATGACGGAGACACTTATGAAATGCCAGGGTTAGACCTCGTGGACTTCGTTGGCTGCGTCTTGGATTGGTCTGGACAAGTCGAGGTGCTATACTTCGATGAGTTCAAAGAGAGAGGGTAACAGTCGCTTTGTGCCCAGGAAGAGTCGATAAAAGAACGATAAACAGAATAGAAATCAGAAGCAGGCAAAGTAAAATTTGCCTGTTTTTTTATTTCCTGACAAATAATATTTAATAAGCCATTGAAGCTGAATAGGGAACGTGAGATAATGGGCTAAGACAGTCATTTTGATTAAAGGCATAAATGATTTTGTAACCGCAATCATATTCAGGTTGCGGCTTTGGAGGAACGATATGGATTATCAAGCAGTACGAAAAAAATATACGCTCTATACGAGAGTTGCGGGGATTTTGACAATGCTCCTCATTCTTTGCGTCACGTTCGCAGTCAGTGATATTCCGATGCGAACAGGGGGCGTTCTTGTGATTGTCGCGGGGTTAGCCCTTGCCATCTATGTGATCAATAAATGGTATTTAACCACCGTGGCGAAATTGTTGCATGTGGATTTGGATTTAGCATCGTGGGAACAATATATCGAGGCGAATAAGGAAGCCAAAAGAGCGGTCCTCCGATTAGACGCTGCAACGTCGGAAGTGTCCTTGGCGTACATGACAGGGGACTTCGAGACGGCGATTCGAAAGGCCAAAGAAATCTTGAATCGAGACGGACTTCAAGTGCAATTTCGAAACTTCTTGCAAAGCTATCTGATCCGTTCAGTCGTGTTGAGTCAGCCGGAGTTGAGCCGAGAAGAGCTGGATGCGATGATTGATGGACTGACGATCACAGACCCTACGCTGGCCGAGAAGACGCAAAAGATGAGTGTGGCTCTGTATGACTTAACGATCGCGCACGAGAGCAACGACTACTTCGAAACGTTAACAAACGAATACAAGTACCCACAGCTAGAAATCATCTACTACAAGGCGTTGAACGCTGCGATTAAAGGAGATACAGAGCGAGAAACGGAGCTGCTGAGCAAGCTTTCCGGTGAAGATGAGAGATTGTATGTTGTGAGGATGGGGAAGCAACGTTTAGAAAGTGAATAAACGTATTGTTAGAAATATTTAGGAGGATTTTGAATGAAGGGTTCAGAAGCTAAAATGACCGCTTTTATGGAAGGCGCAGATAAGCGCTATGTAATTCCGGTTTATCAAAGAAAGTATGATTGGAAAAACGAAAACTGTCGTCAGCTATACGACGACTTAAAGAAGATAGTGACAGACGTAAGAGAGAGCCATTTCTTTGGTAGTATCGTTTCTGCGGTAGTTCCTAATGGAAGTAAAATTGAATATCATATCATTGATGGACAACAGAGACTGACAACCATCACATTATTACTGTTAGCTATCCGTAATCTGGTTGCTCAGGGGAAATTAAAGACAGACGAAGGAAAACTTGATGAACAAATCAGCCAACGTTTTCTTATTTCTCCATGGGCAAATGACGACGATAAGATTAAACTGCGTCCAGTAAAGAGCGATAGAAGTGCGCTTGAAAAATTGTTTGGCGATGAGGAAGATTATGATTATCGTTCAAACCTGACGATAAACTATCTATTTTTCCGCGATATGTTGCTTCAAGAAGAAGTATCTGTAGCAGACTTATATGCAGCTATCGGAAAACTTGAAATCATCAGCATTACTCTGGATCAAGGGGATAATGCACAACTAATTTTTGAAAGTTTAAATTCAACAGGATTAGCCCTAACTGAAGGGGACAAAATTAGAAACTATATTTTGATGACTCTTCCAGCTCAAGAACAGACAAAATACTACGATACTTATTGGAGTAAGATTGAGAGATGCACTGAGAACGACGTAAGTAGCTTCATAAGAGATTATTTAAGTATCAAACAACAGATTACTCCTACAGTTAACAATGTTTATAAGGCTTTTAAAAATTATAGAGAATCTATTTCGCTTCCGATTGATGCAATTCTAGAAGATTTACTTTACTATGCAAGATTCTTCGAGAAATTAATTTCTGGTAAGAGCGGATTAGGGGATAAAAAGTTGGATGATTGTTTATATCGTTTGAACCGACTAGAGATTGTAGTAATACGTCCGTTTCTGATGGAAGTATTCAAACTGAATCAGGATGGGAAGTTAAGGAATGAGGATGTATTAAAAATCTTCCTGATTACTGAAAATTACTTGTTCAGAAGAAATATCTGCGAAGTGCCAACGAATGCATTAAATAAGATCTTCTTGACGCTTAACAAGGAAATTATTCGCTATGATAATACTGCAGAAGACTATGTTTCGAAATTTATTTTTACTTTGCTTTCGAAAAAAGAAAGCGGACGTTTCCCTAACGATGAAGAGTTTAGATTAGCGCTTGCTGAAAAACCAGTTTATTTGATGCGAGGCAAGTATAAAGGTTATTTATTTGAACGATTCGAAAATTATGGAACGGTTGAAACGAAAGATGTTTATACGCATTTGGATAATAATGTGTATACAATCGAGCACATTATGCCACAACATTTAACTCCTGCTTGGGCTGAAGAGTTAGGTGATGATGTGAAAGAAATTCATGAAATCTGGTTACATCGTTTAGCCAACCTTACATTGACTGGATATAACCCAAACTTGAGCAATAAGACTTTTATTGAAAAGCGTGATGCAAAAGAAGGCGGGTATAAAACTAGTGGTTTAAGAATGAATCAAAAGATTGCCACAAAAGAATCATGGGGGGTGGAAGAGCTAGAAGAACGTAGTAAAGAGATGGTAGATCTTGCTATGGAAATCTGGGCTTATCCTGAATCGAACTTTGTACCAGTAGAGAGAGAGTTTGATTCTTGTACTTTGGATGATGAGAACTATGACATTACAGGTAGAGATATTGCTAAATATAGTTATTTAACGATAGAACAGCCCGTAACAAGCTGGATTGATATGTTTGAAAATGTCATTAAATTCTTGCATCAGAAAGATAAGTCGGTACTAATGCCTATTGCATACAGCAGAGAAGGGAATTCCGATTTATCTTCGTATATTTCAAACGACGAGAACGATTTACGTAGCGCGTTGAAGATTGATGAGAATCTATTCATCGAAAAGAACACTAGTACCGCATTGAAGATGTCCATTTTGCGTAGAATTTTTGCGTTGTATAAAGTAGATCCTATGGATTTAGTATTCTTTCTTAAAGAACCTGAAAAGAAGAATGGTGTTGATGATGGACGAGTAACCGCAATCGCAGACCTTTTTAAAGAATGGGCAGAATCAAAAGAGGGGATTAATTTTGATTTGAAGCGAAGTAATCGAACATTTACGCGATTTACAACGGAAGGCATGAGCGCTATTTTGCCAGATATTCCAAACGCTCCAAGTGGATGGAATACGGATAATCATTATTTTTATGAAATGGTCAATAGAAATGGTGAGACATCTTATATTCACCTGGCTATCAGTTCAAGAAATAGCACACCTGAGTTCAAATCGATTTGCGACAAGATTAACGAGTATTATCCGGCCAAGAAAGGGAAAGAAGATTGGCAGTGGAGAATCCCGTTTAAGACTTCAAAAGTTCAACTCGGAGAGAAACTAGATAAAAAAGACGTTTTTGCTAAATTAGATTCTTGCTTGCAGGAAATCTTTGCGTTTGAAGCGGACTTAGCAAGTAAGCTGAGACAGTAAAATGAAGAAAAACTATAAAATATAAAAGCCAGAGGTTAGATGCAAGCTACCTCTGGCTTTGGTTTGCAAAAAAATATACCTTGACAAAATATTTGTCAAGGTATATTATATAGTCAGAAGGAGGTTCTTGAGATGGAAGAAATTCAAAGAATGCAAGATAATTTATTGTTAATAAGACGAACAGTGGGATGGACCGCAGAAGAATTCGGAGATCAAATTGGGGTTACTCGTCAAACGATAAATAATATTGAAAGCGGAAGAAACAAATTGACAAAAACTCAGTATATCGCAATGAGAAGTGTTCTAGATGTTGAGATTGCTAAACACCCAGAAGAAACTGAAATGTTAAGAACTCTTTTAGATATGCTAGTAGATCATCCTGAAAATTATTCCAAGAAGGATTACGATTATTTGTTAGAAAAAGCAAATATGATGTCACCTTCTATACTAGCAGGGACATCGACTCGAGCAAATGTTTCAACAGCATGGATGAAGGATGCTAAGAAAATTGGAGTAATTGTTGCAGGGCTTGCAGCTTTACCATTTGCAGGGGTTCCCGTTGTAGGTGCTGTAATTGGTAGTTGGTTAGCTAAGGCAGTAAACAGTACAAGTAAGAAAAAATAAAACAATTTATTTAATATAAAAATAACTAATAAGGATGTATAAGTAGTCAAAGTTTATTATCTGAAAATAAATGTTAGCATAGGGAGAATAAAAAATGAAAGTATTCATATTAACCGTATTAAGTGTATTAATTTTAATTGCAATCGTGAATTATAAAACAAAATTCTATTGGAAATATCAAGCAAATATTAAGTGGAAGGAAATCCAACCGGATATTAAAGAGCTTCAGATGTTGCATAAAGATTATTTTCAAGATTTAAAGGGGATGGGAGTTCTAGATAATCTTCTTTTTAAAACTACTAAAACTAAATTTAATAAGATTAAAGCTAATTATTTTGACTATGTGGATTTCTGCAAGAGTAAGAAGATTCCAGTTAATTCAAAGCATGAAAATGTTGCTAGTATGATTCAAGAGACAGAATGGGCAATTATGAATCCAAAAGAACTAATCAATAACTTATTAAAACGTGCTCAGAAAAATTATGATAAAGAGTATGAGAGTATGATGCTTTCAGGAGAAGGTCTCCTAGAAGAAAGACAAAATTCAATTGCCCTTATTTCGGAAATTGAAGAATTAATAAACACTATTGCTCAAAGACCTAAGTCGTTTGATGTGTCGTTAGAAGAAATAAAAATTGAAAAAGGCAAATTTCAAAGTGCTTTAGATTTTGCTAATTTGGAAAGAGAGAATCTAAAGAATGGTGCGAAAGGTATGGGTATTGGAGTAGCTGTTGGTGGTGCTGTAGCCGGGTTGGCGCCAACTACAGCTTTATGGATTGCTACAACATTTGGAACGGCATCTACAGGGACAGCGATTTCTGCATTAAGTGGTGCTGCAGCAACAAACGCAGCTTTAGCTTGGTTAGGTGGAGGAGCGCTTGCGAGTGGAGGTGCAGGTGTGGCTGCAGGACAAGCGTTGTTAGCTCTAGCAGGCCCAATCGGTTGGGGTGTTGCTGCAGGGGGAGTGTTGGTAGGTGGTTTTCTTGTTTTTAATAAGAAACTAAAAATACAAGGGGAAAAGAAAGAAGAAATTAAGCGGATTAACCAGTTTACGGAAGGGTTGCAAGAAGTTAGATTACAAATTGAGCAAATTAAAAATCAAACTACTTCAATTTATAAGAAGCTGGTTAAGGAAAAGAAAAATTGCTTGAAATATATTAATGTAGATTATTCAACTTTATCTCTAAATGATAAGGAACAACTAGGGGCTTTAGTAAATAACGCAAAATCACTATCGATGTTACTTGGAAAAACATTAGAGGAGTCTAAATGATGATGTTCGAAAATTTTTTTAAAAGTTCCGAAGATCAGGCTGTAGCTGCTTGGATTAATTATTTAAATCAGGTGAGATTAGATCGTTTATTCCAAGGGTTACAAGAACAAGATCTAAATTTAGGAGAAGCTTTAAACACTTTAAATTCAACGCTAAAACAGATCAATAATGTTATTATTGAGCGAAATCGTGGCGGAATAAACGGGATGCACGGATTTATTGCAGAGGTAGCGGAATGTGGCATTGAAAATGCGAGAAATCTAGTTCAAGGGAAAGCAGAAACGTGTTTCTGGATAAATGATAATGGACCAACGGATTTAGTTCGCAATGGTATAGAGATTCAACAGAAATTTTATAATGACGGCAGAAATTTATCCTTACAGGCAATTAAAAAACACCTGGAGAAATACCCTGATTATCTCAAAGGGAATAGAAAATACCAAATACCATCTGATCAATATGAAAAAATTAAATATTTACTTTCTATCTCAGAAGAGCAAGCAAATAAAATGCCAACTAAAAATGGAGAGTTTTCTTTAAAACAATGGAAATCTGTGCATAGTTTTTTTGAAGAAGGTAAGGTGAAGTTGGAGGATATCGAACCTTCAAAATTGGAGTATAAAGATGTTCAAAAGAATCAGATCGGTAAAACGATAGAAACTGAAAAAAAATCAATTAGAAACACAGATAAAACAAATAGAGAAAAAATATATAACAAAAGTAAACCTACTTTAAAGGAAGGTGCACAGGCTGCTGCGGGTGCTGCTGTCATAGAAGGCGGATATACTTTTGTAAATGCAATCTATAAAAAGAAAAAAGCTGGGAAGGCTATAAAAGAATTTACCAATGATGATTGGATAGAAATTGCAAAAGAAAGTGGAGTTGGGACTCTGAAAGGTGGAGCTCGAGGTATAACTATCTATGCTCTAACAAATTATACGGCGACACCTGCCGCAGTTGCTAATGCTTTATGTACTGCATCTTTTGGAATTGCAAATGAAGCTAACAAGTATAGAAATGGAGAGATTAGCCAAGAAGAATTTCTTTGGAATGCTGAATTGTTATCTGTTGAAGTAAGTGTTAGTGCATTATCTTCTGCAATCGGGCAAGTTGTAATACCGATTCCTGTAGTTGGTGCAGTAATAGGAAATGTTGCAGGAACCTTCCTTTATCAAATGGCAAAAGATAATTTGAATAAAAAAGAACAAAGACTAATCAAACAATACTTAAAGGAATTGCAAGAGTACAATGCATTTCTTGATAAGAAACTACAAAATTATATTAGAGAATTAGATGTACAGATGAAAGAATACTATAAACTTTTAGAGATGGCATTTTCTCCAGATTATGAGATGGCATTTCAAGGTGCAATTAATCTAGCTAGATACTTAGGAGTTCCTGAAGAAGAGATTTTAAAAAATGAGAAAGATATTGATGTTTATTTTCAGGAATAGAAAAAAGGAGATGCTAAGGAATGAAACGTAAAACATATAATATATTAACGAAAATTCCAATTTACGGTTCGTTTTTAAAACATTCTTTGAAAAGGGGACAAGTGATATTGTGTAGTCCACTGCTTGAGGAGATAGGAAAAGATGGTCTTAATTCGTATGAAATATTTCAATATCTAGAAGAAAAATATCCGGGAGAAGTTGTAACTAATGCACGATTTGCAGAAGGTTGGGGAGCGTTAGCGAAAGACCGAAAAGATGATTCCAAGAAATAGTTAAAGGAGAAACCTATGTATGAGTTTAAAATAGTCTTAGATGAAAATTTCGGGACATATGTAACTATTCCAGAAGCGAGTAGAAAAGTATGGTTAGAGGTATCAGATGATTTAGAAATATCTGAATTTGCATCGAATCTTCCAAATAGTTATGAAAGCAAAATACATGAACTATTAGAAAAATCAGAAGTTTGGTTTCATAAAGCAGAAGAGAAAGTTTTTAACGAATTTGGCGAAAAAATCCCTTTAGAATTATTTGGCATACATCTATTGTCAGAAGATGACGAACCAGATTTTATTTTTGGGCTAGTATTTGGTTCTCCTAGAGAATCGGAGCATGGAATTGGCTTAAAAATGTCATTAAATACAATGGATATTATTGATTATGGAGATGCAGAGGTTGCTTATTTTTAGTTTTGCATAGTCATTATCTATTAATAACAACAAACCGGAGCCCTGTACAGGGCT
>JUUF01000278.1 GCA_001058355.1 Carnobacterium maltaromaticum | reverse complement strand
TGATACCTTATACGGTATCAGCCGTAAAGCTGGTGTAAGTGTGGACCAATTATTAACTGTGAATGGTTTATCAACTTCATCAGTGATTCGTCCTGGTCAATCATTATCTTTAGGTACACCAGCAAAACAAACAAACTCTACAGTAGCTACAACAGTTAGCACAAAATCAGTTTCAAATACTGCTAAAGCAACTGCAAATGGGTACTACACTGTTAAAGCAGGGGATACATTATATGGAATTAGCCGTAAATTCGGTATGAGTTTATCTCAATTAGTTTCAGCAAATGGAATTTCTACTTCTAGCTTAATCCAACCAGGTCAAACTTTACGTGTTGTAGGTGGCGAATCTGCATCAACAGTTGTTAAAACAAATACTGCTTCAACTCGTACAAGCGGAGGTAACTACATTGTACAACCTGGAGATACTTTATACAGTATTGCACGTCGTTCAGGCATGAGCTT
>JUUF01000277.1 GCA_001058355.1 Carnobacterium maltaromaticum | reverse complement strand
ATTAACATATATGTTAATTTAAGCTATCTAGTGCATGGTTGTATCTAGGTATTTTCTAGCCTTGTTTTATGGTAAAATAGAGCTACATTGATTTAGAAAGAGGCACTCTTATGAAATTATTATTCGTTGGCGATGTTGTCGGTTCTCTTGGAAGAGAGATGGTCACACAATACGTCCCAAAATTAAAGAAAAAATATAAACCACAAATCTCCGTCATTAATGGGGAAAATGCTGCCCACGGAAAAGGAATTACGGAGAAGATTTATAAGGAGTTATTGCAGGCTGGTGCAGACGTTGTAACGCTTGGGAATCATGCCTTTGATAACAAAGCGATTTTTGATTTCATTGAAGATGCCACAAAAATGGTACGACCGCTCAATTATCCAGCAGGAGTTCCAGGAAAAGGAATCGTTTATGTGAAATGTAACGATAAAGAAGTGGCCGTCATCAACTTGCAAGGCCGTGTATTTATGAATACGCTGGACGATCCTTTTGCCAAAATCACTGAGGCGGTTGAAGAAGCTAGAAAGAGAACGCCGATTATCTTTATCGACTTCCATGCTGAAGTAACGAGTGAAAAGCAAGCATTGTCTTGGTACTTAGACGGGAAAGTATCAGCCGTTGTTGGAACGCATACGCATGTCCCAACAAATGACGCCCGCATTCTTCCACAAGGGACAGCCTTCCTTTGCGATGTGGGAATGACAGGTCCGTATAACGGAATTCTCGGAATGGAACGCGATATTATTATTACGAAATTCCTCAATCAATTACCGGCACGATTTGAAGTGGCTGAAGACGATGAAGGTCAGCTAAGTGCTTGTTTAATTGATATTGATGATAAAACAGGGAAAGCGAAATCGATTCAACCGATTCGTATTACGCCAGATGCACCATTTTTTGAATAAAAAGATTAGAAAGAGAGTCAGAAATGCCACAAAAAACGAAACACACACCGATGATGCAGCAGTATTTTTCGATTAAAGAAAAATATCCTGATTGCTTATTGTTCTATCGACTAGGTGATTTTTATGAATTGTTTTATGATGATGCGATTGAAGCAGCAAGACTTCTCGAAATTACACTAACAAGTCGAAATAAAAATGCAGAGGACCCAATTCCAATGTGTGGGGTTCCTCATCATGCCGCAAAAGAATATATTAAAACGCTGATTGAACTTGGAAAGAAAGTAGCCATTTGTGAGCAGTTGGAAGATCCAAAGCTGACAAAGGGAATGGTGAAGCGAGACGTTGTACAAGTCTTGACGCCAGGGACGTATACAGAATACCAAGCGCAAAATCAAAACCATTATTTAGTGTCGATTTTACCGCTTGTTGGGAAACGATTTGCACTGTCGTATGTGGATGTGTCAACAGGGGAATTGAAAGTGACACAACTCGAAAACTTGGAAGAAGTGCGCAGTGAATGCTCAAGCTTGATGTGTCGTGAAGTTGTTCTTGTCGATAGCGATGTGACAGAAGAACTTCGCCATCTTTTTACAAGCATGCAAATCTTGATTTCAACAATTGAAAAAGATGAAATTAATACCGAAGAATGCACAGACTTAGTCTCAGAACTAGAAGATGAAGCTTCTGTTCGTTGTGTGCAAAACCTACTCAGCTATTTGAAACTCACTCAAAAGAGAAGCTTCTCGCACTTACAAAAGGCGCAATCGTACCAAAGCGAGTTCTATCTCTCAATGAATTATGAGACAAAACGTAACTTAGAATTAACAACGACCATTCGTGCTAACCAAAAACATGGGTCATTGTTCTGGTTCTTAGACGAGACGCAAACGGCGATGGGTGGACGTCTCCTTAAACAATGGCTTGAAAAACCACTTGTACTAGAAGGTGCGATTCAAAAACGCCATGCGCTAGTGGAAACATTGAACCAACATTACTTTGAACGTACAGACTTTATCGAAACATTGAAACGTGTGTATGACTTAGAACGAATTGTTGGGAAAGTGTCCTTTGGAACTGCCAATGCGCGTGACCTCTTGCAACTGAAACAAACACTTGGACAAGTGCCAATCTTTAAATCGATTGTCGATAGTTTGGAATCAGAGGAATGGAGTGCTCTTGGAGAAAACTTATTCGATATTCCTGAGTTATATGATTTAATTGACCGTGCCATCGATGAGGATGCGCCGCTGACGATTTCAGATGGAAATATTATCCGCTCAGGGTATAACGCTACACTCGATACGTATCGCGATACGATGAAACACGGAAAAGAATGGATTGCCGCGCTCCAACAACAAGAACGTGAGCAAACAGGCATCAGTTCATTGAAGATTAGTTTTAACAAGGTGTTTGGTTACTATATCGAAGTCACAAAATCAAATCTATCGAAACTCGATAGTAGCCGCTATGAGCGTAAACAAACGCTGGCGAATGCGGAACGTTTTATTACGCCTGAATTAAAAGAAAAAGAAACGCTGATTTTAGAAGCGGAAGAAAAATCAAGTGCACTCGAATACCAATTATTCGTAGAAGTGCGTGAACAGGTGAAACACTACACCGCTCAGCTGCAACAATTGGCAAAAACTGTCGCAACGATCGACGTCTTGCAAGCCTTCAGTGTGGTGAGCGAACGATACCACTTAGTGAAGCCTACGATTTCGATGAAGAACCGTCGACTCTGGATTGAGGATGGCCGCCATCCTGTTGTTGAAAAGGTCATGGGACAATCAACCTATGTTCCAAACAGCATTTCAATGAGCCCAGACGAGCATATTCTTCTCATTACTGGGCCGAATATGTCTGGTAAATCAACTTACATGAGACAATTGGCGCTCTGTGTGATTTTGGCGCAAATCGGATGTTTTGTACCTGCCAAGAGTGCAACGATTCCTGTCTTCACGAAAATCTTTACGCGTATTGGAGCGGCCGATGATTTAATCTCGGGGCAAAGTACGTTCATGGTAGAGATGATGGAGACAAACCACGCGCTTCGAAATGCAGACGAAACAAGCTTACTATTGTTTGATGAAATCGGACGTGGAACGGCTACGTATGACGGAATGGCGCTTGCTGAAGCCATCATCACGTATATTCACGAGCATTTAACAGCGAAAGTATTATTCTCAACGCACTATCACGAGTTAACACGACTCAGTGAGAAATACGCGGATTTACGCAATGTGCACGTGGGAGCCGTTGAAGAAAATGGCGAAGTGGTCTTCTTGCATAAAGTATTAGAAGGTCCTGCCGATAAGAGTTACGGAATTCATGTGGCGAAGCTGGCTGGACTTCCAACAGAGCTGTTGAAAAATGCCAGCACGATTTTAAATCATTTAGAAGCTAAAGGGGCTGCAAGTGACAATAGTACCTACGTGGAACAAGTATCGCTCTTTGAAGAAGAAACAGAAAGCGTACCTGAATGGGTTCACGAGCTTAAAGGCTTAAACTTAATGAGTATGACGCCAATGGATGCAATGAACATCCTGTATAAATGGCAACAAATGGAAAAGGGTGAGTAGTGTATGGGAACAATTAAAGAATTAAGTACATTACTGACAAACCAAATCGCAGCAGGGGAAGTGATCGAACGTCCTTCTTCTGTGGTGAAGGAATTACTCGAAAACGCGATTGACGCTGGAAGTACTCGTATCGAGATTGAAATCGAAGAGAGTGGCCTTCGCAAGATTCGCATCCAAGATAATGGCGTCGGGATGACGAAAGAGGATGCTCGTATGTCGATTAAACGTCATACAACGAGTAAACTCTATTCGCCGGAACAACTCTTTAGAATCCGTACACTTGGGTTCCGTGGTGAAGCCTTGGCGAGTATTACTGCCGTTTCGAAAGTGACGCTGACGACTTCAACCGGAGAAGACAGCGGTGTGGAGTTAAAGATCGAGTCTGGAGAGATTAAAGAAGAGAAGACCGTCCCACCATTAAAAGGAACGACTTTCCTTGTTGAAGATTTGTTTTATAACACACCAGCCAGGTTGAAATTCGTTCGTACATTGCAAACGGAATTAGCGCATATTACCGATGTGGTGAGTAAGGCGTCTCTTAGTCACTCAGAAATTGCCTTTGTGTTAAAAAATGATGGCAATATGTTATTACAAACTTCTGGAAAAGGGAATTTGCTGCAAGCCGTCGCTGGAAATATTGGACCCGTAAATGCTCGTAAGATGTTACCTTTCAGTGGGGAAGACGAAGATTTCAAAGTGTCAGGATATACGTCGCTGCCAGAACTCACACGTTCGAACCGCAATTACTTATCGATTTTCATTAATGGACGTCCAATCCGCAATATGGCCATCGCAAAGGCTATTACATTAGGATATGGTTCGACATTGATGGTGGGACGATTCCCGATTACGGTTATTTCGATTGAAATGGATGTGCAACTCGTCGATGTGAACGTGCATCCAACGAAGCAAGAAGTTCGAATCAGTAAGGAACAAGAACTCTCACAGGTGATTCAAAAGGCGATTAGAGAGGCGATACAGGGCGTACAGCGCATTCCTGAATCGATTGAAGACTTGTCCTTCAAACGTAAAGAAGATCGCGTAGAGGCTCCAAAACCAATCCAACAAACATTGGAGTGGCAATTGAAGACACCAATTGTGGAATCACCGCGCGTAGAAACACCTTCGTTTACTGAAAATGTCAGAGAAGAAGTCGAAGTCCTATCAAACGATGATGCGCCTGTTCATCTAAGTAACGCAGTTGAACCCGTGGAGCAAGAAGAACTCGTAGACAGCCACGATGACCATGCAGACTATTTAAAATTGGCTGAGAAAATTGACGCTCAATCATTTGAAAAAGAGTTCCCAGAATTACATTATTTTGGACAAATGCATGGGACTTACTTATTTGCACAAAACGAAAAAGGCTTATATATGATTGACCAACATGCCGCTCAAGAACGAATCAAGTATGAGCAGTTTAAGGTGGAGATTGGTCAAGTCGGTAGAGTCAGTCAGCCATTGATGGTACCAATTTTGCTAGAGTTCTCGAAGAAGGATAGCGTGAAGTTGGAAGAACGATTATCGCTTGTAGAAGAGTTTGGAATTGAGATGGAGCCGTTTGGGCAAAATACGTTCCAAATTCAATCGCATCCAGCGTGGATTAAGAAGGGGCAAGAAAAGGCGATTATCGAAGAAATTATCGACTTTATCTTGGCCGATGAAAAAATTACGGTTGCCAAATTAAGAGAAGCGACAGCAATTATGATGAGCTGTAAAGGTTCGATTAAGGCAAACCATCATTTAAGTGAATGGGAAGCACGTCAGTTATTAGTGGATTTAGCCAAATGTAAAAATCCTTATAACTGTCCGCATGGCAGACCCGTACTCGTTCATTTAACGAATAAGGACTTGGAACATCTCTTCAAGAGAATTCAAGATCCACATCAGTCGAAACGACAACAATTTGAATAGGAGAAACCACGATGGAATTTTCAAAAGAAGAACTAAAAAAACGTTTAACAGAAATTCAATATGAAGTGACTCAAAATGAAGCCACAGAAAGACCTTTTTCAGGAGAATATGATGATTTCTATGAAGACGGCATCTATGTAGATATCGTTAGTGGAGAGCCGCTCTTCAGTTCAAAAGACAAATT
Source organism: Carnobacterium maltaromaticum (assembly GCA_001058355.1). Classification (GTDB taxonomy): domain Bacteria; phylum Bacillota; class Bacilli; order Lactobacillales; family Aerococcaceae; genus Granulicatella. Next base: position 156 of record JUUF01000277.1, on the reverse strand, counting down.
TGATGCTGGTTGCGGCTGGCCATCATTTTCAAAACCAATTGAAAATACAACGCTAACGGAAAAAGAAGACTTCAAATTGAACCGTAAGCGAACAGAAGTGAGAAGTGGTCAAGCCGATTCTCATTTAGGACACGTCTTTGAAGATGGTCCAAAAGA
>JUUF01000276.1 GCA_001058355.1 Carnobacterium maltaromaticum | reverse complement strand
TAGCATATATGTTACATTTTACTTTTTTTCATGCAAAAATCGCGCGAGAAAATTTTATACAAAGAACTCATTTCAACACTTCGGAAAACCAACAAATTTTGTATAAATGCACTCCTTGCAGTGTAGAAGATCCCTTTACAAATGGATCTCTAGCCAATCGATCACTTGATTGCTGACTGCCGTTTGATAAACCAGCTGAATAACTTTTATATCATTCAATCACTAGAAATTCGGGCGATTATATTCTAAAAATTCAGTTTTCGGAATAGATCCAGCGAAACCCGTCGATTTTATTTTTCAATTTTTTAGACAAAAAAAGAAGAAACAAAGCAACGTCTGGCTGCTTCATTTCTTCTAAAATTCATTACATTTCTAAGCTAACGAATGAATAAGGAACTAATTCTTCTAGACGTAATTCTAGAATTTCGCCTTTTCCATTCAATAAGAATACAGGAGTATCTGGTCCGCAGAACTCAACCATCACTTGACGACAAATGTTACATGGTGGTAAGAATCCTTCTGTTTCCCCCGCAACGGCAATCGCTAAAATATCGCCTTTACGATAGCCTTGTGAAGCTCCGTAGAAAATCGCGCTACGTTCTGCACAGTTGGTTACCCCAAACGATACATTTTCAATATTCGCTCCCGTAATCACACGGCCATCTTTATATAAAACCGCAGCTCCTACAGGGAATTTTGAATACGGACAGTAAGCATTCTTTAAAACTTCTTTCGCTTGCTCCATTAGAGCCACTTTATCAATTGTTGTCATGGGTTGTACTCCTTTTTTTGTGTTGTATTCCTATTATACAGATTTTATAGGGAGTTTCAACATTTCTCCCCGCCAACTTTTTTCTAAAATTCCGACTCCAGTCCTATGCCAGAGTCCTTCAACTGTGGTACACTAGGAACATTGATGAAAGGAGCTTGGTGATGCTACAACTACAACACATTTCAAAAGTTTATCATACAGCTAATCAAGAGTTTCACGCGTTGAAAGATATCTCGATTCGCTTCCGTGAAAATGAGTTCGTCTCGATTCTCGGGCAATCGGGTTCAGGGAAAACCACCCTATTAAATATCATCGGAGGACTCGACCAATACACATCGGGTGATTTACTCATCCAAGGAAAATCAACAAAGCAATTTAAAGACCGCGATTGGGATAGCTACAGAAACCACACGATCGGATTCGTCTTCCAGTCGTATAATCTTATCGGCCACCAAACGGCACTCTCAAACGTCGAGATTGCGATGACGCTCTCTGGTGTTTCCAAAGCGGAACGCAAGAAACGTGCCATCGAAGCGCTCGAACGCGTTGGATTGAAAGACCATTTATATAAGAAACCAAACCAAATGTCTGGGGGACAAATGCAACGAATCGCGATTGCGCGTGCCCTTGTGAATAATCCAAAAGTCGTTTTAGCCGACGAACCGACTGGAGCGCTCGATTCTGAGACTTCTGTTCAAATCATGGAGTTATTGAAAGACATCGCCAAGGAACGTCTCGTAATCATGGTGACGCATAACCCGAAACTGGCACAGACGTACTCCACTCGAATCGTACAAGTATTAGATGGAAATATCTTAAGCGACTCGAATCCATACGAACCAACCGAAGAAACGAAACAAGGCGATATTCATTTCACGAAGACGAAGATGAGCTTTATGACGGCTCTAGCCCTCTCGTTTAATAACTTATTGACGAAGAAAGGCCGTACCTTCCTAACTGCGTTTGCCGGTTCTATCGGGATTATCGGGATTGCCCTTATCCTGGCTCTCTCGAACGGTGTGAGCGACTACGTGAAGAAGGTGCAAGAAGATACCCTCGTCTCTCTTCCACTGACGATTAGCGAGCAGAACCAAAGCAATCTGCTAGCGACCTCTCCGGATTTGAGCGATAAGCCTTATAAAGACAATAACGAACTCGGCGTCAATACGGTGTTGACGAATTTATTGAAAAAACAAATCGGGAAAAACGACCTCGCGTCTTTCAAGACTTACTTGGACGAACACGCATCCGAAGTCGCTAAACTCACAAAAGACATTCGTTACCAATACAACCTGCAACCCTATATTTACGCTAGTGATACATCTAACGGTATAAAGAGCATTCTTCCGTCGAACATAGCAAGCGAAGTCGACACGACGAACCAAACGATTAAAGGCTACTTGCAAAATATCGACTATTGGAGCCAACTTTCAAGCGACGAAGCCATGCTTGAGGCGCAATACGATGTGCTAGAAGGTCGCCTTCCAAAGGATAAATCTGAAATCGTCCTTATCGTCGATGAAGATAACCAAATCAGTGACCTGCTCCTTTATAGCTTACGCATCAAAGACCCTAGCGAATTAAACGATGTGAAGAAGCTGGACGAGCTTAAATCACAAACATATCAATATAGTGATTTCATCGGAAAAACATTCAAAGCCGTTGTGAACACGAATCGTTTCGTGAAAGAAAACAACCAATGGATGAATAAAATTGACGACGAAGCTTACATGAAGACGCAAATCGAGAATGGCCTCGAGCTTAAAATCGTTGGCGTTCTTCGTCAAAAAGAAGGCACAAGTTCTGGTGTGAACTCTCCTTCTGGCGGTGTGGCTTATACAAGCGCCCTAATCGATTACACTTCTGAGCAAATTCAAAACAGTGACATCGTAAAAGAGCAAGAAGCTAACCCAACTATCAATGTATTTACTGGAAAAGCATTTGCCAAAGATCCAAAACCATTCAATTCGGCTGATTTAACCGAAGAAGAAAAAATTCAGTTGGTCAAATTGACGCCTGAACAACAAGCGCAATACATCCAACAATACAACGAAAACTCGGCTGCCACTTACGAGGAAAACCTCGCAAAATTGGGTGTCATCGACAAATCCAAACCGGCTGCCATCGAGTTCTACACCTCTTCGTTCCAACAAAAACAAGAGTTGAAGGACTTCATCAACGCCTATAACACGGCGAAAAAAGACGCCGGCGAAGACGACAAAGTGCTCGCCTACTCCGACGATATTCAAACCATCATGTCTTCGATTACGACAATGGTGGGCGTGATTACAACCGTACTCGTTGGTTTCGTAGCCATCTCCCTCATCGTATCATCGATTATGATTGCGATTATCACGTACATCTCGGTTCTCGAACGTACAAAAGAAATCGGAATCCTACGTGCAATGGGGGCTTCGAAGAAAGACATCCGTCGTATCTTCACGGCCGAAACCGCCATCGAAGGATTTATCTCCGGGGTGCTCGGCATCGCCATTACGCTCCTTGCGACAATTCCAATCAATGCCGTCGTTGCGAAAATGACCAACGTGGAAAATGTGGCGCAATTACCATGGGAAGCCGCGCTTATCCTCATCGGTATCTCGATTGTATTAACAATGTTAGCTGGTCTCATCCCTTCACGCATCGCCGCGAAGAAAGACCCAGTCGAATCGCTCCGCAGCGAATAACCATTCAAATTTGAAAAGGTGGATAAAGGCCCAGCCTTTACCCACCTTTTTTATTGCCTCAATTAACATATTTGTTAATT
>JUUF01000275.1 GCA_001058355.1 Carnobacterium maltaromaticum | reverse complement strand
GAAGAAATTAAAGAACTAATTGATAAGCTCTCTAAATCTGACATAAGAGTTGAACCGGTAAATAAAAAAGAAGCAGATGTCAAAGTGATAGATATCAATGAGCCAATAAACGTATTTGAAGCAGTAGATTTCTTTATCATTTGGCAGATAAAGGAAATCGCAAAAGGCCGGATTGATGTATATAGCAACCACACAGAAGCCCTAGCCAAACTGGTAGAGGCTAGAGCTAAATTGAATGAGTGTCAGTAATTAATCTTTTGCTTTTTCTTAGGCTTGTCTGGTTCTAGTTTATATTTTTTGATACGAGATAGAGTATCAAAATATAAATCCGCAAGCTCTTCTGGAGATGAAACAGTAGGATGGCTTATTTCCAAATAAAGCAAAGTTAATTTCTCAGCTAATTCAGTATTCACATAAAACACCTCCTTTCCCAAGCTCAATTATAGGCTTGAAAGAAGGTTACAACAATATGAAAAAACAGTGAAAGGAGAAAACATAGTGAATTTATTAAGCGTTGATTTCGAAGCAACTCTCAATTCAAAGGTTATTGAAATCGTAGCTAATGCGATGGAACGATTGCCAACAAATAACAATCAGCAAAGATACTTAAACAAGAAGCAAGCGAAAGCCTACATCGGAGGAATCGACGATAGAGATTTCGATGAGTGTGTATCGATGGGATTGAAACAAATTGTAATTAAGAGACCAAGCGGAAGCGCAACAATTCGATACGATGCCAGGGATTTAGATGAGTTCATGGCTAAATACAAGATTTAAGGAGGACAACATGACACGAGTTGAAATTTCAAAAGCTAGAAAGCTTAAAAAACAAAATTTTAACAGAAATTATCTCAAAAAATACTGTAAGTTCTTAGGCTACACAACTCTAGTAGTTCTAGGTGCGATTGCATGGATCCATTTATTAGTTGGAGCTGTTAACCAACATGCAGACAAAGTAGATGCCATCCGTCAAGGTGTGGTGTTCGATGATTAGTTTTGAAATGAATATGTTCGAACCAAACGAATACGATGTAATGGTTGGAAGTGAACTAAAAGGGGAAATAAGATTCATCGATGGAAAGTATCGATTGGTTGTGTTTCTTGGAAATTACAAAAGCAGCAGCACACATCACAGTCTAGAGGATGCATACGATACAGCAAGAGAGCTTTTAAATGTATAAAAAAAGACGACTTATAAAAGCCGTCATACAAATATTAACTAAAGTTATTATAACACGTTGGAAGGGGATATTCAATGAGTCGGTTATTAATTAACGAACCACCTTTACAAGTGCTGCCATCGCTTGCTAAAGAAATCGGCTTAAATGAGGCGATTATGCTCCAACAAATGCATTATTGGTTACTTAAGAGTGCTAATGAATTTACAGGAGTTAAGTGGTTTTATAAGACGCTTGAAGAGTGGCAAACAGAGTTTCCTTTTTGGTCAGCAATGACAATTAGACGAACTCTAGGCAGTTTAGAAAAACAAAAAATCATAAAAATAGGCAATTTTAATAAAAAGAAATTTGACAAAACAAAATGGTACACAATCGACTATCAACGAGTGAACAGACGATGTGTTCAAAATGAACAG
>JUUF01000274.1 GCA_001058355.1 Carnobacterium maltaromaticum | reverse complement strand
ATATGGTAATTGTCTACTTTCACATTAAATTCCAACCATGTCTAAATAGAGACGATGTGAATAACTATCCGTCATTCCTGAAATGAAATCTGTCGCTAATAGAAGGCGTAAGTATAATTTTTCAACTTCACTCTTTCCTTCTGCAAAGTAATGATAAGAACGTTTTTGGCTTTCAGAAATAATACCAATCTTCTTCAATTCTACATAGTCTAATTGACGGTTCGTATCATAGGACACAAGAGAAGGGACAAAGCTGTCTAATAAATAAGTGAGTGTTGTATATCCTGCAATTTCTAATCTCAAGATTCCCTTATGATCATAAATCTTCTCTTCAGATAATCTACGAAGAATTACATACAAATCTTCGGCCCAAGAATTTTTAAACAAATCTTGATTAAACGTCCCTGCCATAATCTCATCATAATGATTCACGAAATTATGTCGCGCACCGTCGATTAATTTATCACGTAAATCCACAAAGAAACGGTTGACGCTGAAGACTTTCTCATCGATCGTTGTTAACACTTCGCGGGTATGAACGGAATGCGGAGCGTTATAGGCATCGTTACTCAAGTTCTCTAGTAAAAACTCACGCACATCTCTAAAGGAAACCACGCCTTTCCCAATCGCATCTTCCATGTCAGCTACTAGATACGCAATATCGTCTGCAGCTTCTAGAATAAATGTTAGCGGATGACGGCTTGTCCCCGCCCCTGTAATCTCTGTTACAGTCTTAAAGGCTTCTTCTTCGGCAAAGAAATACCCTACTTTTTTGGAAGTAATCTCTTCTGTTTTCTTATGAGAAGATGGGTACGTATATTTTAGAATCGTATTGAGCGTTGCCGCTGTTAAATCGAGTCCGTCAAACTCCCCTTTAAAGTCATGTAACTTCGATACAATACGAAGTGATTGCGCATTCCCTTCAAAACGATAGAAATCATAAACATAAGGACTCGCTAAGAACTCTTCGGCTACATCGCTTTTTTCTTTTAGGATGCTTGGCAAGTTTTTCTTAAACCATTGGCGAATAATATCTTCCCCAAAATGCCCGTATGGAGGGTTTCCAAGGTCGTGAACGAGACTCGCACATTCAACAATCTTCAAGACATCTTCTTGTCGAGCAATCATTTCCTCTTTACTACTACAAGGTTTCTTTTGCACTTCCTCTTGCAATAAAATGACAATTTCTTTTGCCAGAGAACGAGCGACCATCGCCACTTCTAGCGAGTGTGTTAGTCGCGTATGAATAAAATCCAAGCGTTCTAGCGGAAACACTTGTGTCTTATCCTGCAACCGGCGAAACGAAGGACTCGTTACAATTCGTTTGTAATCGTCGTCGAATTCGTTGCGATGAGTTGCTTCTTTACCAGAAAGACGTTTTGTTGATAGTAATTTAGACCATTCCATAAATCATACCCCTTCCATTACTCCACATCATTATACCAAAATTTCGTCTACCTTTGGAATTTTGCGCATTTCATGAATATAAACTGTAATACAAATAATAAAGGAGATAAAGTCTGAAATCGGGCCTGAGAAAATTAATCCATCTACTCCAAAACTTGTTGCAAGAATAATCATCACTGGAAGCAAGACAAACATTTGTCGTGTTAAAGAAAGAATCGCTCCTAGTTTTGCTTTCCCAATTGCTGGGAAGAAGGTTGTCACAATAATGGTAGTTCCATTTATAAACGTAAAGAATAAGAATGCTCTTGCATATCTGACTCCAAATTCATAATAAAGAGCATCCCCGCTTCCAAACATTTGAATGAGTTGTAGCGGGAAAGCTTGGAATATCATCCAAAGAATAGTTGATAAAATGACCGTTATTTTAAGAAGCAACTTCATCGTGTCATGTACTCGAGAATATTTCTTGGCTCCATAATTAAAGCCTAAAATCGGTTGTGCACCTTGATTTAACCCAATCACAACTGCAATGAATATAACGAAGATTTTGCTCACGACTCCCCCAACCGCAATCGGGATATCACTACCGTAAACGGATTGTGCTCCATATGTACGTAAAAGATTATTCGATACAATTTGTACGACGGTCGCAGAAATTTGGAAAATGAACGATGTTAACCCAAGAGATGCAATCACTTTTACATCCGCAAACGACAACTTAAAGTCGCTACGCTCAAAGCGAACGGATCTAAACCTTGGTATATACGCGAGTAATATGATTGCTGAAACAACTTGACTGATAACCGTTGCCCACGCAGCTCCTGCAATCCCCATATTAAACCCAAAGATAAATAATGGATCTAGGATTGTGTTGAGTAGAGCTCCCACAATAATGGCCATCATCGAGTAAGTGGCCCTACCATCTGCACGAACTAGTGGATTAAAACCAATAGAAATCATGAAGAACGGAATTCCAAAAGCTGTAATTCCTGCATACTCGCTGGCGTATCCTAGAATTTGGTCAGTGGCTCCAAATAAGTTTAACAATGGTTGTAAGAACAATAGAACTACACTCATAATGATTAACCCCGCTGTCACCAACAGCAGCACTGCCGTCCCTGCAACTTCACGCGCATGTTTATCTTCTTTTCGACCTAGCGCCAAGTTAAAATTTGATGCGGCACCAATTCCTACCATTAAACCAATCGCCATACAGATGGTTGTAATTGGAAAAGCAATATTTGTAGCTGCATTCCCAAGATACCCTACCCCTTGTCCAATAAAAATTTGGTCAACGATATTATAGAGTGCGTTCACCACATTCGCGATAATAGCAGGAATCGCCATTTTACGAATCAATTTACTAATTTTTTCGTACCCTAACGGATTTTGTTTTTCTTCAACTACCATCAAAACTCTCCTTCTCAATCAATTGTATATATGCATAAAAAAAGTCTCTCCACACGCGGAGAGATCTACCAACACACTTATCTTAACTTTGGAATGTGATTTTGTCAAACATCCACTTCACTATTTCAACTTCAGAAGCACCAGCACACACTCCATAAACAAGCACCAACGAACGCTCCATAAAAAAGCACCAGCGGGCCTCCAATTTTAGCGATAACTAATTTCTCGCAAGACTCGTCTTTTTCTAACCGCATTTTGATTTATGGCGGTCTAAGAAGCATCGCTCACTTTATAAAATATACGAATAGATTTTTAACGCTTCGTTCTGGAGAATCATGCGGATTCTATAAAAGCAGTAATGGGGAATCATATCAAAACGAATTAACGGGAGTTAGGAATTCATTCC
>JUUF01000273.1 GCA_001058355.1 Carnobacterium maltaromaticum | reverse complement strand
AGCTGGAGAGAGAACACGATCTTTGCGACTGCAAGAGACAAGCAGCTTGCTTATCTTAAAGCGCATGAAGAAGAAATTGTAGCGTGGGTACGCTCTAAATATCCTAAGATTCAGTCGGTTCAGTTAGATTGGAATACGATGAGTACCGAAAAAGTTAGTAACGGATTTTCAACGAGTGGATATATATTAACCGTTCGAGGAACCTTTAACGATCTTCCTGAAACGGTCATTTGGGTTGATTTTTTGATGAGCAATCCAAATGATATTCCAAGTATGTCCAAGATAGTAATGAATCAACCACCGAGCATTAAAAAAGGTGAAGGATTATATATTTTCGAGTAACTGTGGAGGTAGGTATGAAAAAGAAAGCAGCA
>JUUF01000272.1 GCA_001058355.1 Carnobacterium maltaromaticum | reverse complement strand
TGACATTGAATAAAGAGATTTTATCGAAATTTAAATTAAAGGATACTTACTACAACCGTAATAGTGGTGGTTTTGACTTAGAATATACCGTTAAAAATGAACAAATAAACGAGTTTCTCGAATTGGAAAATCAACCTCAAGTTATATTAGGATTCCACGGAAGTAATGCGAATAGAGGGTACTATTACACACTTACAGTTGAGTTAGACAGAAATTTTAAATTTAGAGAAAGAATCAGCGAGTAATATTTGAACTTTGAGAATGTTTAACAAGTAGAAAGGGTTAGTTATGAAAGGGAAAAAGGTATTTTATATTGCAATGTTTTTTGCGATAATCTTTATGTTGTTTCGATGTGAAGGAAGAGATAGCAGAGAATATTTGGAAGAGCGAATTGGGAATCAAATCAGTCGTGTTTATCCGACTAAAAACTTGGA
>JUUF01000271.1 GCA_001058355.1 Carnobacterium maltaromaticum | reverse complement strand
TCTGGTGGGGAACAACAACGTGTAGCGATTGCTCGTGCAATTGTGAATACACCTGGAATCCTGATTGCCGATGAGCCAACAGGGAACCTTGACCCAGAAACTTCAATGGAAATTATGGATATCCTTGAGCGTATCAACGAACAAGGAACAACAATCGTAATGGCAACACACAATAGCCAAATCGTTAACGAGAAAAAGCACCGTGTAATTGCGATTGAAAATGGTCAAATTGTACGTGACCAAGAACAGGGGGAATACGGATATGAAGATTAGAACGATGGGTCGTCATATACGTGACGCCTTCAAGAGTCTTTTCAGAAATGGATTGATGACATTTGGTGCTGTTTCTGCAGTTTCAATGATTTTATTAATCGTTGGGGTGTTCGTATCACTACTATTTAACGTTAATAAAATCGGTTCAGATATTGAAAATGACGTAAACGTACGTGTGTTTATTGATTTGGCAGCGGACCAAACAAAAACAGATGAATTAGAAGCGAAAATTAAAGCCTTAGATGGCGTTGAGTCTATCACTTTCCGTTCTAAAGACGAAGAGTTAGAAGACGTAACAAAGAACTTCGGGGAAGAGTTATCATTATTTAAAAATGATGCAAACCCACTTCGTAATGCGTTCGACGTAAAAGCAGTGGAACCACAAAAAACAAGTGCTATTGCGAAACAAATCGAAGGCATGGACTATGTAGCGCGTGTTCGTTACGGGGAAGCTCGTGCGGATAACTTATTCCGTATTATCGCGACAGCTCGTAATATCGGGGCAGTTGTGATTTTAGGACTATTAGCGTTGGCGATGTTCTTAATTTCAAATACAATCCGTGCAACAATCTATGCACGTAGAACAGAAATCGAAATCATGCGTCTGGTAGGTGCGACAAAAGCATACATCCGTTGGCCATTCTTCTTAGAAGGCGGTATGATTGGATTAATCGGTTCAATTATCCCAATCGGATTAGTATGGTCTGTATACCTATGGGTGTATAAAGGCGGTTCAGATTTCTTCTCTGGATCAAGCTTTAGCCTACTCGATCCAAATCCATTCTTGATTTATGTTTCAGCAGGAATGGTTGCCATCGGTGTTCTTATCGGTGCGTTTGGTTCAGTTCTTTCAATGAGAAAGTTCTTGAAGAAATAGTTAAAATTAGCAGAAGGAGTGCGTTATTGCGCTCCTTCTTTTTTGTTTAAAGCTATATGCATAAAAGTTATAACAGGTTCTGAAAAACAGGTATAATCAAATAACGAGTTTCGCATTGACTCAGAATACCACCATCGTTTATAGTAATTTCATCAGATAAAGCAATGCAATGAACAGATAAGTAAATAAAGAAGAACGTTAAAGAGAATCCGGTTGGTGGGAAAGGATACGGGGCAATTTATTGAAAATGGTCTGGGAGCAACAAAGGTGATGAAGCTTTTGCGATTTGTACTCGATAACGTACAAGGGTATCTTGCACCATGCAACGTACTTTTGGAGCGGTAAACTGTGAGGTTTATCGGAATTAGAGTGGTAACGCGAAAACTTCGCCTCTAGTGTGTAGAGGGGAAGCTTTTTTTATGGCCCAAACCAACATGGACAGAGCAACATCTGTTGGAAATCACGAAGCGCGCATGTGGTTTCCAAACAAAGAACAATCATTTAACCAAAAAGGGGACTTATAACATGAAATTTAATAAATTATTCAAAGCAACAACATTCGGACTTTTAGCAACAGCATTAGTAGCTTGTGGAAACAACACAGCAAAATCAGAAAGCACTACAGAAGCTGCAAAAGCAGAAGACAAAACAATTAAAGTAGTCGCTTCACCAGCACCTCACGCTGAAATCTTAGAAGCTGCTAAACCAATCTTAGAAAAAGAAGGGTACAAATTAGAAATCAACATCGTAAACGACTACGTAACACCAAACAACATCGTTTACGGAGGAGATGCGGATGCAAACTACTTCCAACACACTCCATATCTTGATAAATTCAACAAAGAACATAACCAAGATTTAGTTTCTGTAGGGAACGTTCATATCGAACCAATGGCAATTTACTCTAAGAAATATAAATCATTAAAAGA
>JUUF01000270.1 GCA_001058355.1 Carnobacterium maltaromaticum | reverse complement strand
TTAGGATTTTTTATTTAATTCGAACCTTATGGGAACTTATTTTTAGTTCAATTTAAAAACACAGAATTTATTTTTGCGAATATGGTATGATAGAGCTGTGAATGAATTCGTTTTTAAAACTAGTAAAAAAGGATAGAAGAGACAAGATGATGAAGTTAAGAAAAATATTATTTGCGTGTTTAATCGCAGGTTTTCTCATTATGTTTTTGTTATTGAAATACAATCCAAGAAATAATCGTGCATACTTAGAAAAAAGAATTGGAACGGAACTTAGTCGTGTTTATCCAACCCAGAATTTGGAGGATCTATTTGAACAGTTTCCGAATGGCTTTATCGTTTATCAAGCGCGCCTGATGAATGAAAATATTGTCGAGCTTAAATTAACGGGAACTGAAAAAGGAGCTCCGATTAAAGGAGAATTAATAGAGACAGAAAGAAAATCTGGAGAGAATACTAAAGTTGTTTCCGTTGAATACTACAATGGAAAATATACTTATTCAGATGAAAAAACGGCTAATGAACTTTGGCCGCAACAATCCTTCTTATTCCAGAAAATCACGTTAAATAAAGATTTTCTATTAACACTGAAACTGAAAGACAAATACTATAGTTCGATGAATGGTTCTTTTGGGTTAAAGTATGATGTCAATTTACCAGAAATCAACGAGTATTTATCATTTCCAGCATCAAAAACCATTGAATTATCTTTCGGAGGTAGTAACTCTAATAGAAATTACTACTACTCTGTTGTGGTAGAGGATAAAGATGGCTATTACTTCAGAGAAACGGTTTACGAATAGAAATGAGGAATATTAATGTACGCAATCTATAAACAAATGAAGTATGATGCTGAACTTAGATTAGGAAAAGATGTTACCCTTTATAGTTGTGTAAAGGAAGAAGGGTTTGAAAATTATGTTGATCCATGGGGAAGAGAATCAGATACTTTTTTCTCCAAAAAAGTGGATATCCATGAATTAAATTATCTTTATAGAATAGTGTATGAAATTCAATACAAAGGGCA
>JUUF01000269.1 GCA_001058355.1 Carnobacterium maltaromaticum | reverse complement strand
GTATCACCTGCTTGAACTGTGTATTGTCCACCAACTGAAGAAGTTCTTTCTTCAATACCAGCAGCAATTGCAGTTGCAGTTCCATTATCATATTTTGTTAATCCATATTGTTCAATAATACGGTTTAATTTTGCGTAATATGCAGTATCTGTTGCATAACGTCCTGTTAAGTAACGTGTAGCATCTTGATAGCTGTTTGTACGGCTCTTCCATGCACCTGAATAGAACATTGGCGCACCTTTAATACCGTTAATAATTTTATCTACATAATCATCCATAGACTCTTTGTAAGAAGGATATTTTCTGAAGTTGTCGTAAATACCATAGTATTTTTGAGCTCCAGCATCTTCTAATGTATACATGTTTACAGATTGACCGTTATAGTTCCCTTTCACACCAAATAAGTTGTGGTTTGGTTCAGCAGATAACGCACTAGTTCCCCATGCAGATTCTAACGCTGCCTGTGCGATCATTACTGAAGTATATACATCTTTTCCTTCTGTAGCTTGTTGAGCTGCAGGAATAATTTTATTTAAGAATTGTTGCGCTGGTGATTGTACTTGATTTGAAGTTACTGTATATGCATGTGATTTTGGCGCAAGTACTAATCCCGCTACTGTCGTCGCTCCAACAACTGCAACTGTCTTTTGTAAGTTTTTATTTGCAGCCTTTAAAGCTTTCATTTGTTTTTCCTTTTTCAAACGTAAATATCTTTCGTGTTTTGTTTCTGTCATCCTTTTTTCCTCCATCTAAAAACTAATTCGTTATTCATTATAGTAGGATAAATTCTTTTGTGTAGGGGAACGTTGCACGAACACGCAAATCGTCGTATACTCTTAATATCCGTAAAAATTATGTAACAAAATGTAAAATTTTAGTTAAGAGGTGCTTATTTTGAAAAATGCACAGCAATTTAGTCACGAAATGATTCTTTCTGTAAATTTAGAAGGTGGGATCTTTATCGACGCAACCGCAGGAAATGGACATGATACACTTTTCCTGGCACAACATATAGAAAAAGGATCAAAAATTCTTGCTTTCGATATTCAAGAGCAAGCTATTTTACAAACAAGACAATTATTACAAAACAATGACTTGGAAGGAAAAGTAACGTGTATTTTGGACTCTCACGCTCAAATTTCTAATTATTTAGGTGATCAAGATTTGGTTCGATTAGCGATTTTTAATCTTGGATATTTACCAGGAAGTGATAAAAAAATCATCACGACCCCCTCTTCCACTATAGAAGCTATTCAAATTTTACTAGATCGATTAGAGAAAAAAGGAAAAATCATTATCGTTTCCTACTATGGGCATGATGGTGGAATCGAAGAAAAAAATTCTGTAGAAGAACTCATTTCAGTTCTCCCGCAAAAGAAATGGTCCGTATTAAAATATCAATTCATCAATCAAATTAACTGTCCACCAATTTGTTATGTCATAGAAAAAAAGTAGAAAATTATCATATAT
>JUUF01000268.1 GCA_001058355.1 Carnobacterium maltaromaticum | reverse complement strand
GTAATTCACATTGGTTATGAACCCGCTATTACAACTACTATAAATCTAGGGGGGGCTTTTTTTCGTCCCTCGACTCGGTGAATTTTACCAAACTTAGTGATAAGTTTTATTGCTTCTCAGTAAGAGTAGGCTTCGGCTTTGAAGTGCGTTGGAGGAGTGCAACTGTAGAAAATTTCCAAATGGAAGGCTGTAATTAAAATTTAATAAATAAGGATTATATGCACAAGAATAGTTTTTTTATGCATATTTTATTAAGGAAATAGACCTGCGTCCTTGAAATTTAATTTCTGCTGTGTTACATTCAAAATAAGGAGTAGAAAACGCTTTTGTATAGGCGTTTCTGTGCTTTTTTTCACATATTTCAACTAGGAGAAGTGGCAGTTTTGGAACAGTATCATACAGGTACCATTCGATTGATGGGAACCGTCATCGAATTGAAAATTGCGCATCCAGAAGGCGAGAGTTTAGTGGCTGAAGTTTTCGAGCAATTGAAGCGATATGAGCATCGTTTTAGCGCGAATGACCCAACTTCAGAACTGATGGCTGTGAACTTGGCAGCAGGGAAACATGCAGTTAGTGTTCATCCAGAGATTTTTCATTTGGTGAAATTGGGACTGGAGAATAGTTTAGCTGCGGGGAGTCGGATGAATATCTTGATTGGCCCGGTTGTTCAAACATGGCGCGTGGGCTTTAGTGATGCACGAGTACCAACGGATGAAGAAATTAAAGCCAAACTGCAACTGACCGATGCAACGAAAGTCGAACTGAATGAAGAGAGTCAGACGATTTTTCTGTTGGAAGAAGGAATGCGAATCGACCTTGGTTGTATTGCCAAAGGGTATATTGCCGACTTGGTGATGCAACGGCTAAAAGAGCAAGGAGTTACTTCTGCGCTCATTAACCTGGGTGGGAATGTTCTCACGCTTGGACCAGCTGTTCATCATGAAGATGGGAATTGGTGGATTGGTATTCAAAACCCAAAACTCCTTCGCGGAGAAAATGTGGCGCTTCTTCCGATTCAAGATGAGTCGATTGTCACATCAGGTGTCTACGAGAGGGTGCTAGAAGTAGATGGCAAGAAATACCATCATATTTTGGACCCAAATACTGGATACCCAGCCGAAACAGACGTTGCCAGTCTAACGATTGTATCGAAGCAATCCGTGGATTGTGAGATATGGACGACTAGACTCTTTGGAAAAAAAGCACACGAAATCTTATTCGAAGTGGAACAACACCCTAACATCGAAGCTGTGTTGATTTTGGAAGATGATCGTATCTTCTATACATCAGGACTTGCTTCAAAGATTCAATTACTCGAAAGGAAGTACTCAAATGGTTAAATTAATCGGTTTAGTCGGAACAAACTCTAAAAAATCAACAAACCGTCAACTATTACAATACATTCAAAAACATTTTTCAGAACAGGCGGAAATTGAACTAGTCGAAATTAAAGACATTCCAATGTTCAACAAACCAACTCCAAAAGTAGTGCCACAAGAAGCACAAGCAATTGCAGATAAAATCGCTGCAGCGGATGGAGTCATCATTAGTACACCAGAATATGACCACTCATGCCCAGCTGTATTAATGAACGCCTTAGCATGGTTATCTTATGGTATCTACCCATTATTAAACAAACCTGTCATGATTACAGGAGCATCTTACGGAACATTAGGTTCTTCACGTGCACAAAGTCAATTACGTCAAATCTTAAACGCGCCAGAAATTAAAGCACGCGTTTTACCAAGTGATGAATTCTTATTAGGTCAAGCCTTACAAGCATTCGACGAAGAAGGTAACTTAAAAGATACAGCAACTGTTGAAAAATTAGAAAAGATTTTCGAAGATTACTTATTATTCATTGAAATTACAAAACAATTAGTTCGTGCAAACGAAGCTCGTGAAAAAGAAGCGAAAAACTTCTCATGGGACAGTTCTAAAAAATAAGGAGTGACAGTAGAAAATGAAAATTATTGGTATCGTAGGATCAAATGCGGAATTTTCGCATAACCGTTTATTATTACAATTTATCGAAAAGAAATTCAGTGACTTATTCGAGTTTGAAATCTTAGAAATTAAAGATATTCCAATGTTCAACCAAGACGAAGATCAATCTAAGAGTTTCCCAGTACAATACATGTACAACAAATTGATTCGTGCAGATGGTGTGATTATCGCTACACCTGAACACAACCACACAATCACAGCTGCGTTGAAGAGCACATTAGAATGGATGTCATTCAACTTACACCCATTCGAAAACAAACCTGTAATGATTATGGGAGCTTCTCACTATGACCAAGGTACTTCACGTGCGCAAGTGCATTTACGTAAAATCTTGGATGCTCCAGGGGTAAACGCATATGTATTGCCAGGGAATGAATTCCTATTAGGAAAAGCAAAAGAAGCATTTGACGAAGAAGGCAATATTAAGAGCGAAGGAACAGTATCATTCTTACGTTCTTGCTTAGAAAACTTCGTGAAATATGTGGAGGTTGTCAAAGTGCTACGTAAACCATTACCAACACCACCAGAAGATTTATATTGTACAAACCCTATTTCAACAACAATTGAAGGGGTAGACCCAGATGATCCAGAATGGGTTGAAAAAGCAAGTGAAATCGTTGGAGCAGCGCAAGGAAACGACTATGTGCGCTTAGACCATGGTTTATTAACGGTTGACCAAATCGATATGTTCTTAAAAGCTTTACCATTTGAAGTAACATATGCCGATGACAACAACCAATTCTTGTACTATAACTTCAACAAACCAGCTAACAAGATGTTGGCTCCACGTGTGCCAGCTCAATCTGGTAATCGTTTATCTACAGTTCACCCACCACGTACATTCAAAAATGTGGAATACCTCATTGCGAACTTACGTGCAGGAAACGTGGATTACTTCCGTACAATCGTTCCAAACACTCCACCAGAAATCATCAACGTACACAACTACCAAGCAATGTACTATCCTGATGGTTCTTACGCTGGAATTAACGAAATCGTATTTGACTTCAAACCATGGTTAGATTGGTACTTACAAACAACTGGACAACGTTTAGTAAGCGCAAATGGTGCTGCTCCAGCTGCTGACGCAACAAGTGGCGCTTCAAACAGCGGACACTCAGCTCCTGCTCCTGCAGCAGATGCTACAAGTGGTGCTTCAGATAGCGGACATTCAGCTCCAGCTCAAGCACAAGCAGTAGATGCTACAAGCGGTGCTTCAGAACACTAAAATTAAAAGTGAGAAAGCTAGGCGAATTTTTGCCTAGCTTTTTTGTGTTTTTATAGACACAATGGACCTTTGTTCACGCCTCAGAAACAACTGGAAACTGTTTTCTTAAAATTAACAAAAATGTAATGTTCCTAGTATCCAAGTGTAGTGGTTTTGAGCTATAATAAATAGGAGTTTAAGGAATGGAGAAAAACAGTGGGAACTATGAATTATCAAACAACACCTTCTCAAGTGCCGACGCACCCACATCCTCCCAAGCAAAAAGAGAAAAAACGGAGTGCGGCATTCGATGGCTTGAAAGGTTTTTTTATACTAGCAATTATTACATATTATTATTTCCAACATTTATTACCGGGCGGATTTTTAGCCGTTAATGGATTTTTAGTGGTCGGAGGCTACTTGACGTTCCGGAATAATATCAAAACATTCGCGGAAGATTATAAAGAGCGTTTCCCAGTGAGAAGTTTGAAGAGAATGTTCTTCCCGATGCTCTTTATGATTGTCGTGACGGTCGCGTTTTTATTCGTGGCGGCACCGCAATTACTTTCTAATATCCGAGGCATGGCGCTTTCGGCATTATTCTTCGTGAATAATGATTATCAAATTTTCTCGCAGCAATCTTATTTCGTACAATCGGCGAATCCGAGTCCGTTTGTGCATCTCTGGTATGTATCCCTTTATGTGCAATTATTAATCGTAGGGTATTTACTTCGAAAACTGATGAAGAAATTGAACTTCCTCAGAATGCAGGAGTTCGCGTTACTCGCATTCTTGACGCTCGCGTCTGCAGCGGGTATGGCGGCACTCTATTGGTTTGAACAAGATCCGTCTCATGTGTACTACTTAGTATCAACGCGTCTATTCTCGTTCACATTCGGGGCGTTACTTAGTTACATTCATGAAGGAAAATTACTACTTCCTGAGCGAGAATCAGGCTCTGTTGTTCCAAACGCATTGAGCCTCATTTGTTTAGGAGCTTTAGGTTGGATGTTTACAACGTTCAATGGAACGCAAGCAGAAGTGTATTATATGATGATGTTTATTTCATCTTTTGTGATGATGCTTCTTCTCTCTTGTACGATTCGCGAGGGTGTGGGGGTTCATTACCTCTTCAGCTTCAAAGGATTTACGTTCTTTGGAAAGAGAAGTTTCTCATACTACTTATGGTTCTATCCGATTCATCTGATTGCGCCAACGTTTTTACGTGAGATTAATGAACAGTGGTTATCAGTAGGAATTCAATTTGCATTAATTTTTGTGATGGCGGAAATCACGTATCAACTGTTTGAACGAGACCGCTTCGTTCTTCCGATTGGACAAGCGCATAGTCCGTATAATTTAACGGCCTATGGAAAATCGAATCTTCCAAAAGGTATGAAGCAATTTGGACTCGTGTTCTCACTCATGTATGTGATTTGTATCGGGCTTGCAGGTCTTGGATTTGCACAAGAAAAGAATCAAAACTCAGCCGTACAAGAGGTTGAGGAGAAGATTCGTCAAAACCAAGCGCTCTTACAAGAGACGACGGCCGAACCGACAACAGAAGGAACAACGACGATTAGTAATGAAGCGAAAGCCAACACGGAACAGCAGGTGAAGCAAACGCCGATTACGTTTGTGGGTGACTCAGTGTTACTAGCGTCTGCGAATAAACTTCGCGAAGTCTTCCCGAATGCCTATGTGGACGGAGAAGTGGGACGTCAGTTGTATTACAGTACGCCAATCGTTCAGAAGCTTGCGCAACAAGGTCGACTTTCTCAAACCGTGGTATTCGTCCTCGGTTCGAATGGGGCTTTTGCGGCTTCTCAAATCGATTCTCTGATTCAAGCAACGGGGAACCGTGAAATCTTCTTAGTCACAGCCGGATATGAAATTAAATGGGCTAAAGAAGTAAATGAGCAGTTAAAAGCAGCCGCAGAACGTTATCCAAATGTTCATTTAATCGATTGGGGAACTTACGCCAAAGGACATACAAAACAATGGCTCTTTGATGATGAGATTCATCCAAACGATACAGGGGCAGCGGAATTAGCGAACCTCATCTTGCAAGAAATGGTAAAATTAAAATTACAATAATCGTTGAGACGACTCGAATTTGAGTCGTCTTTTTTATTTTTTAAAAATATTTTTGAAAACGCTATTGACATCCAGGTGTATTAAGCGCATAATACAGTTAAAGATAAGTGTATTAACCGGTTAATA
>JUUF01000267.1 GCA_001058355.1 Carnobacterium maltaromaticum | reverse complement strand
GACATTTTTGGAATACTATCAGCTGTTTCCATTAAAAAATCTACAAAAATAATGGTTTCTGGAATATCGTTAAACGTACCTTTAACCAACAAATTATATCCGATTGTTGAAACTCCATTACTAACAGGTCTCACTTTTAAGGTGTTCCAATCAAATTGTACAGATTCCACTTTAGGATATGCTGAGTGCATCCACGCCACGATTTCTTTTTCATGCTC
>JUUF01000266.1 GCA_001058355.1 Carnobacterium maltaromaticum | reverse complement strand
TTTTTCATGTTATTCTTCCTCCATTTTTGCTGTCGCAAATAAATTGTAAATTTCTTCTTCGGTTTGACCGTTTTGTAACGCTTCGATAAATGCTTCTTGTTGGAACACATTCATCAATTCAACCAATAATCCTGTTTGGTTCTTCGGTTCTGAGATTCCAAGAACAACAACGAAGTGAACATCTACTTCCACATCTGAAGTTCCCATTTGAATGAACGTCACCGGATTTGCCAACTTAACAACGTAGATAAAAGGTTTCTTCACGTACTCACTATACGTGTGTGGAATTGCAACTGCTGTTTTTTCGAGTTGCAATCCTGTTGGAAATTCCTCCTCTCTTTCGAGTATTGCTTTGGCGAAACCATCATTCACGTACCCTTTTTTAAATAACGTTTCCGCTAAGTTTTTCAGGAGTTCTTGTTTGGTTTCACCTTTTCCTTCCAGATTGATTAAATCCTTTTGAACTAGTTGAGATATGATTGTCATTTTATCCCTCCTTATTGAATTGGTTCAAATTCCGCTTCTGCAAATAGAGCGGTTAAAAAACTCTCTTGATTTTCTGCTTCCCACAAATGTTGAATGTAAGAAGAACTATCTATTTTCGAGTAGAGAACTTTCAAGGTATCCTTGTAAATTTCTAACTCTGTTTCCGCAATGGCGATAAGCATTACGACTTTAACGAGATTCTGACCCCAATAAACAGGCTTGTCGAGTGTCATCATGACGAGTTCGGAGGTAGTTACCTCTTTAGGATTCGCGTGTGGTAAGGCAATGCCTGTATACGTACTTGTAATCCCCAGATTCTCCCGATGACGAATCGTCTTCTCAAATCGTGGATTTTTCAAGTTATCCACTGAGGCTAACTTGATGATTTTTGATAGACACTTTTCTGCATCTCCTGCTTTTTTCTTTAAATAGATTGAGTTTCCAATCAATCGCTTGATGAGTCTCTTTGTCATCTCTTCGTCGTCTTTTAATAAGTAATTCGACTGCGATTGCCCCATGGTGTGCGTCAAGAATTTCTTTTGGATTTTCAGAAGATCCTCTTCCTTCATGATGGTTCCTACGTGAATATACGGGTAAGATACATCTTCTAAAGCAACGGAACTAATGACTAAATCGTTTGGTTGAATCGAAAGCATCTTCGCTTTGTCGTAGCTAACCTTTTCGATATTGTCGTATTGTCCTGTGACTTTTCGCACCTGGTTTAAGATGAGTTCGGATGTGGCCAAACTATGTGGGCACACCACGTAAATCTTCATTGGTTGATTGATTTTCTCAACTGCAATTTCCAAGTGAATCGTCAGTAGCGCAGCCTCAATGTCTGTTAGTTCCACATTGTAATTTTCCTTGAAAATCTTTCCAGATAACCATACAAAGTTGTACAGAATACCGTATTGATACTTAATATCCTCAATCAGATTACTCTTCAGATGGATTCGATTCCGAAGTCGCATAATCATCGCTGGAAGGTGATTTAAGAGCATCCCTCTTAAGTATTCATCCTCTTGGAGCTGTATCCCTGCCAAGTCTCCAACCATGTTGATAAAGGCATCAGTTGTCTTCTCGATTTTAGGATCAGACCCTAGATATGCACTTGCGTAATTTCCAATGGAAATCAAAATTTGTGAAAGTGTGACGATTTCTGCCTCTTCCACTTCCTGACCAGTAATCTCATTGAGCAGGTCTCTCGCTAGCAAGTAAGTCTCAATAATTTTCGGACTATTGCTATCGAGTTGCTTATATTGCTCAACACGATAACCTCTATGCCACCTTATATCAAAGATAAGTAAATCGAGCAAAAGATAGTGACGATAATCGTGAGCTACTGAGAACTGATACTGTTTTAGCTGTTGATTCATAATTTGGTTGAGTTCTTGAATTCTCCCGTCTCCAACACAACCTGTTTGGTTCATTTCATCCAGATTATAATGAGTAACGCCACTTAAAAGTTTATTTCGGAAAAACTTACGAATCTGATCTTCCGCTCCTCCTAGAATCAACTTGCCATGTCTTTTTTCTAGCATGACTCCATTAGCATTTAGCTCTTTCTCAAACTCGGTTACTTCTCTTCTAATTGAAGATTCACTCGTGAAATTTTCGAGCGACCAATCTAGAATATCAACTTCGTTATCTAAAAGAAATGTTGAAAGCATCTTGAACTCTTCCTTGTTTGCTTTCGATTCCATCTTTACTTGAAACTTTTCCATCAATTGATGTCGATGCTCTTCATCCATTTCAAGAAAGATTCCTGCACTTGGTTTCTTCACAACCGATGAAGAATACGGTTTCAAAAATTCATTTAAAACAACGATGTCATTGTAGATAGTCTTTGTGGAAACTAAATAAGTTCGCGCCAGTTCATTACCTGTTACTGGTGTTTCTTCATGAATTAATCGATTCAAAATATCCGATTGTCTCTTATTCACTATATCTCCTCCATCTATTCCCACAATCTCATTATATTTTTATTGGAAACAAATATTAAACCAACATTTTTCCAGAACATTGTGGAAGTTTTTCATTCTTATTGTGGCATTTTATTGAGATAGAACAGTGAACTTTCTGACAAAGTTCGGTGTAAAAACGGAAAAATAAGAGTCCTACCGAAGTAGAATTTTTGTATATTTTTATTTTCTAAAAGTAACATATTTGTTAC
>JUUF01000265.1 GCA_001058355.1 Carnobacterium maltaromaticum | reverse complement strand
CGTCCAAACGTAGGAAAATCGAGTTTGTTGAACGTGTTATTACGCGAAGAAAAAGCCATCGTAACGGATATCGCTGGAACGACTCGTGACACCATCGAAGAGTACGTGAATGTTCGTGGCGTGCCACTTCAACTGATTGATACGGCGGGAATTCGTGAAACAGATGACGTCGTTGAACGTATCGGGGTGGAACGAAGCCGTAAAGCCTTAAATGAAGCGGATTTCGTGCTATTGATTTTAAACCAAAGCGAAGAGTTGATGGACGAAGACCTCCGCTTATTAGAACAAACGAAAGACTTCAAACGCATTATTTTATTAAACAAGACAGACCTACCAACGAAAATCGACATGGACAAGGTCAAAGAATTCGCGACAGACAACGAGATTGTCACAACGTCCATGCTGAAAAAAGAGGGCATTGACCAATTGGAAGAAAAGATTGCCGATTACTTCTTCCAAGGGCAAATGAACGAGCGCGACGCAACGTACTTATCGAACACGCGTCATATTGCGCTTCTTGAAAAGGCAGAACAAGCGCTGCAAGAAGTGGCGAACGGGGTCGAGATGGGCATGCCTGTTGATTTAATCCAAATCGATTTTACCCGCGCTTGGGATCTCTTAGGCGAAATCACAGGCGACACGGTTCAAGACGAGCTGTTAACACAATTGTTCAGCCAGTTCTGTTTGGGTAAATAAGAGTTATAACTTCAATTCTTTACGGATATCTTCATAGTAG
>JUUF01000030.1 GCA_001058355.1 Carnobacterium maltaromaticum | reverse complement strand
TAACATATAAGTTACATTTTAACAATTCTCTCTTTGAACGATTTTGTCCAAAGTGGGATTTTTTATAAGGTTTTCGTCATATGGTAATACGGATGACCGCTTAAGATGCGTTCACTCTCAGGCGTGTAGCCTAGTTTTTCGTATAATTGATAGGCCTTCGTATTGTCCTTCTCGCAGTTGAGGGCGATTTTTGTGGCCCCTTGTTGGCGTGCTAAGTTTTCTACTTCGACCAATAATTTACGGCCGATTCCATGACGACGATATTCGGGATAGACCGCTAAAATATCGATGTACCATTCACCGGGCATCGTCTCCTTATCCTCGTAGAGCGGAATTTGATGCGGGGTATTGTAATCCTCGTACAATCGGTGGAACGGGTCGTCAATCGCATCTTCTAAGTGTCCGTGATAGCCAAAGATGGCCCCAGCGACTTTGCCTTCATGAATATACACAAGCGTGTTCTTCAGTCCGTAGCGGAACTGATCGTCGAGCATGGCTTCTTCTAGCATCGCGTAGAGCATTTCCGGGCTCGTATGTTCCAAGATTGGCAGTTCCATATCTTGCATAATCAGTTCAATCAGAGGGATGATTTGTCGTCGTTCATCGCGCTTAGGTTGTCGAATCATTTCTGGACTCCTTGATATTGTTCCCGATAATCCGTTGGTGAAATTCCCGTGCTCTTACGGAATTGTTTTGAGAAATACGTTGGAGTCGTGAACCCAACAATATCCGCCACCTGTGAAATCGAGTAATTGGTTGTTCGTAGTAAGATTTTACTCTCTTTAATACGAATGTCAATGAGATATTCCATTGGAGACATGCCGATTTCTTTCTTAAAGCTGTGAGAAATATAGAATCGGCTTAAGTGCGTCATCGAAGCGAGGTCTTCTAGTTGGATACTTTCGTGATAGTACGTTTCTAAGTAGTGCTTGATAAACGAAATATCCTTTGTCGCCTTGCTTTGTTTGCCGACTTCAAGGTCGAAGTGTTGGTGACGCAAGATTTTGATTAATAAGATTTCTAATAAGTTATGGCACACTAATTCGTAGCTCATCGATTGGGAAGTGGCCTCTTGTACCATCGCATTCAAATAACGCAAGATGTCTTTTTGCTCATCTCGCAAGTTGAAGAATGAAAATGGATGTCCACCTTCCGAGACAGGCGTTAAGTTTGAGAAAGAGAGCCCATTAATGCCTAACACAATATATTCCAGCGGTTCATCTGGAGAAGATAATTCTGTATGTTCTACTTGCGGATTGATAATGACAAAGTCGTTTGGTTTTACAGGAAAACGTTGGCCTTGAATATTAAACTCGCCTTTTCCGTCTACAACGTAAAATAATTCCGTAAAAGGGTGCGTATGGAGCGTACTATGCCAGTCGCTGTCATATTTAGATTTTGTGATAGATTCCAATTGAAACGATAAGCTCTTAATATCGGATTCCATCATTAAATAACGTTCATTGCTCATTGTCTAACCTTTCTATTTCTAAAGAGAGTTAAGAATATTATACACGTTAGGGAAAACGGTATCAATCTTAAACGTTATATAAATTTTAAGTGAAATATTTAATAACAGTTATGAAAATTATTGGAAGCAGGTTTTCATTCAGGTTTGAACGGTTTAAAAGAAGAAGAATCATGTTTGCTTGACGCAACCAGAAAGGACAGGTATTCTAACCAAGAGTAAGAAAGGAGATTCATGGAAAGTAGGAACTAAATTTTCTAGAACCTAAAATCAGAGTAGACTTTATTGCGTTAAGTGCCCGGCGGATGGAATGTTGCCACTGGGACGAAAATGGAAACATTGCGGTAATTTAGTCGCATTCGCTGCATTTAAACAACACTAGAAATAGAAGTAGTTAAATGGAGCAACTCTTTACAATTAAAGGAGATGCTATTATGGAAAATACAAAGAAATACAATCGAAAAAGAACACTGGATATCACAGTGATGGCGATGGTCGTAGCCATTCGTCTTGTGATGGAAATGTTGCCGACAATTAAATTCGGCCTCTACGTACAAATCGGCTTCGGGTTTATCGGAGCAGCCATCGCAGGGGTGATGCTGGGACCGTGGCGCGCGGCACTTGTGGGGATCCTAGTCGATATCCTCGGAAACTTCTTCCGCGGAGAGAGTGGACAATTCTTCCTTGGATACACCTTCACAGCCCTTGTCGGAGGACTCATCTACGGATACTTCTTATATAAGAGACCACTCAGATGGGAACAAATCTTTATAGCAGTATTACTCGTCACCATCTTCTGTAACCTCGGACTGAATTCAATCTGGGTGTATATGATGACAGGGAAAGCTTTCGCCGCCTTCATGCCACTGCGAATCCTGAAAAATATGATCACACTCCCATTGAATACCGCCATCCTCACCGTGCTCTTTTCAAACAAAACCATGAAGACTTTAATAGAGAAATATAGGGTGTGAGGCAGAAAGACAGAA
>JUUF01000264.1 GCA_001058355.1 Carnobacterium maltaromaticum | reverse complement strand
TCGAACCGGTGCAACATTACAGTTATTATGAAGACATCCGTTAGGAAAAGCGGAATCATTTTTTGATTTCAAAGGAAGTTTACAAAAATTTATAAAAAATCTTAGTGTAACCATGGACGATGAGCGTCATTCTTGTTATACTCAGTTTGTATAAGTAAAAAAGGAGACAATTAAGGTGACGAAAGAAACACAACAAAGAAATTCGAATGTAATTTCAATGAACAACAAGTTAAATCAGAAAAAACCTTCTACTCCCGTTTTCAAGAGTCACTCACTATGGACTAAGCTCATTTTAGTCGGTGTGATTGCCATTTCGGGATCAATGATTGTCGGGATTGGGAACCAATTTAGCCAAGCGAGTCAATTAGATCAAAAAATTGAACAAGCAAAAGCTGAAAAAGAAGTTGCTGAAAAGCAAAAAGAATCGTTAACACAGCAAGTGGAACTTCTTCAAAGCGATGAATATATCGCGAAGCTAGCACGTAGTGAATATTATTTAAGCAAAACTGGAGAAATCATCTTCAGCACGCCAAATGACACTGCAGAGCATAAAGCACAACAAGCAAAAGAAGAAGTCGAACAAGGGGAAACTGTTGTTAAGGTGACGACTCAAAACCGTTAGGCAATGAATCTTTTTGATACGTCAAGCGTGTATCGAAAAGGGAATAATGAAGGAGGAACGCTTTTTATATGTCAATCGAAGTAGGAAACGTAATCCCTGGTAAAGTTACTGGAATTACAAATTTTGGAGTTTTTGTGGATTTAGGAGATCGTAAGACAGGTCTTGTTCACATTAGCGAGGTGTCTGATTCATACATTCAAGATATCAAAGAAGTTTTAAAAGTTGGAGACGAGGTTAAAGTGAAAGTCATGACGATTGCGGATGATGGTAAAATTAGCCTTTCAATTCGTCGTGCCGTTGATAAACCAAAAGAAGATTCAGCGGACAAACCACGTGCAAAGAAACCTTTCACACCGCGTAATGACTCTCAAGACTTTAAGAAAAATCGCTCTGCTAGCAGAACTTCAGCTCCATACGAAAAGAAATCTCCTTCGCAAGCAAAAGCAACAGATTTCGATTCTCTAATGAGTTCCTTCTTGAAAGACTCTGAAGACCGTTTAACTTCATTGAAACGTAACACTGAAGGGAAACGTGGGGGCCGTGGCGGTCGCCGTTCATAATGAAACCATCAATCTCTTCTGGTGAAAACTGGAGGAGATTTTTTTGACAGAAAGGAGAGGCCAATGCAACATCAACTAACAGCGTTTTTTAGAAGAAATGTAGAAAACTATACTGAGAAAAAATATGTGCTTGCCGTATCCGGAGGCGTCGATTCGATGGTTCTTTTGAATGCGATGATCACTCTTTTTGGAGACGATGCAAAAGATCGACTCGTAGTGGCCCATGTCAACTATGGACTAAGAGCACAAGCCGAGGATGAGGAGCAACTCGTTCATCGTTATTGTAAGCTTCATCAAATTCCAATCGAGACAAAGCATTGGCACGAAGTAGAGGGAGAGACGACTTCTGAGAAATCGTTACGTGATTTTAGATATGATTTCTTCCGCACAGTGACGAAAAAGCATGAGGCGGACTATTTAGTATTGGCGCATCACCAAGATGACCAAATGGAGACTGTTTTGATGAAATGGTCGCGTGGAAGTACGCTGGAAGGTCTTTCTGGAATGAAGGAAAAACGTTTCGTAAAAGAGTTGGACATTTTACGCCCGTTCTTATCTTATGAGAAAAAAGAACTCTATCAAGAGGCTAAGAAATATGACATTCCCTATTTAGAAGATGAATCGAATGAATCCGATGACTATACAAGAAACAGATATCGTCATCATGTCATTCCGTTTTTAAAAGAGGAAAATCCAAATGCCGGAAGCCACTTCCAAAAGAGTGCGCAAATGATTGCGGATGCTGTGGCGTGCTTGATGCCAATCCTAGAAGAAAAACAAGAACAGCTCTTCCAAAGAGGAAAGAAGAAAGTCACATTCCACCGCGAAGCCTTCCTCAAAGAGCCAATCGAAATGCAACGATTGCTCTTACAACAAGTGCTCATGCAAATGGATACGACGATTTCGGTAGTGCAAATGGAGCAAATCTTAGAAAAAGTAGGTTCCGACAAGGCACAACTCACGCTGGACCTCCCAAATGGCTGGAAGTTCAAGAAACGTTACGAGGAATGTTCGTTTGAAAAGGGGCGTCAAAAAGTCGTTCCAAATATCGAATATATATTGGAAAAACCGGAAGATACCTTAATTCGTCCAAATGAAGATGAGCAAATCTTGCTCACTACAGGAAAGACGGCTTCCGAGTTTACTATTCCTGTCTATCCAAAGGACTTCCCGCTGACGATTCGTCATGCAAAACCAGGAGACAAGATTGCGCTAGATTCTAGTGAAACCAAGCATCAAAAACTCTCAAGATGGTTTATCAATGCGAAGATTCCACTCGAAGAACGCAAGGAAATTTGGGTGTTGGAAGACGCCTCGAAAAAAATTCGCGCAATTTTGGGCTATCGCTATGCCAAACCGTTGTCCTTTGAAGAGGAAACTGGTAAAATGATTCTATCTTACGAAAACAAAACGAGGTGCACACATGTTAAAAAATGATATGTCAGAAATTTTAGTATCTGAAGAACAATTACAAGAAACAATCAAGAAATTAGGTGCTACGTTAGCGGAAGATTACCGCGGTAAAGATCCGTTAGTCATTTGTATTCTTAAGGGTGCTATTTTCTTTATGGCAGATTTAGTCCGCGCAATGGACTGCAACTTAGAAATTGATTTCATGGATGTATCTAGTTATGGAAATGAATTCGAATCAAGCGGCGAAGTACGTATCTTAAAAGACTTAGGTCAAAGCGTTAAAGATCGTCATGTTATTATCGTTGAAGATATTATCGATACAGGCCGTACTTTAAAACACGTGGTTGAATTATTAAAACACCGCCAAGCAGCAAGCGTAAAAGTGGTGACTTTATTAGACAAACCAGAACGTCGTGAAGAAGCTATCGAAGCAGATTACGTTGGTGTTCAAGTTCCTAACAAATTCGTTGTAGGATACGGATTAGACTTCAAACAATTCTACCGTAACTTACCATGTATCGGTGTTTTAAAACCTGAATTCTACGAAGATTAAGAAAGAGTTAAACTATTCGTCAATAAAAGTCAAATATGTTATGATAGAACGGTAGTCAAGTAAACTATCGTTCTTCTTTTATAAGAAGATGGGGAGGCAAAATGAATAATAATAACAATCGATCAATATTCAGATCTAGCTTACTGTATATCTTGATTTTCGGTGCTATTGTCATTTTTGTTGGAATGTTTAATGGGGATCAAAAAGGTCCTATAGCAGATATTTCATACACAGAATTTATGCAAAGTCTGAAAAGTGGCGAAATCAAAGATCTTAAGATGCAATATTCGAATTCTGTATATACTATTACTGGGGAATATACAAATCCGAAAGAGCAAACAACAGAAGAAGCTAAAAACCAAAATGGCTTATCTATTTTTGATAACCGTACTACAAAGAGTACAAACTTCAGAACAACAGTCTTACCAAACGACTCAACGATTAAAGAAATCAATGAAGCGGCTCAATCAAAAAATACAAAAGTTGAAACTTTACCAGAAAGTTCAACAGGCGTATGGATTTCCGTTTTATTACAAGTCGTATTACCACTTGGGGTATTAGGGTTCTTACTCTATACAATGTTTATGAGCCAAGGTGGTCAAGGTGGACGTAACAATCCAATGAACTTCGGTAAGAGCCGTGCGACAAATCAGAAGAAACAAAACGTGAAAGTGCGCTTCTCTGATGTAGCAGGTGCCGAAGAAGAAAAACAAGAGCTTGTAGAAGTAGTGGAATTCTTAAAAGACCCACGTAAATTTACAGCGCTTGGTGCTCGTATTCCTGCAGGGGTACTT
Organism: Carnobacterium maltaromaticum; assembly: GCA_001058355.1. GTDB lineage: Bacteria > Bacillota > Bacilli > Lactobacillales > Aerococcaceae > Granulicatella. The sequence continues at coordinate 8,161 of JUUF01000264.1, read as the reverse complement.
CTTGAGGGCCCTCCAGGGACAGGTAAAACCCTTCTTGCCAAAGCCGTTGCCGGTGAAGCAAACGTACCATTCTTCTCGATTTCAGGTTCTGAATTCGTAGAAATGTTCGTAGGGGTTGGGGCAAGCCGTGTTCGTGACTTATTCGAAAACGCGAAGAAAAATGCTCCAGCAATTATCTTTATCGACGAAATCGATGCCGTTGGTCGTCAACGTGGTGCCGGAATGGGTGGCGGACACGACGAACGTGAACAAACATTAAACCAATTACTAGTTGAAATGGACGGGTTCGAAGGAACTGAGGGAATTATCGTGATTGCCGCAACGAACCGTTCAGACGTATTAGACCCAGCCTTACTTCGTCCAGGGCGTTTTGACCGTCAAATCTTAGTAGGTCGTCCAGACGTGAAAGGCCGTGAAGCGATTCTAAAAGTACACGCCCGCAATAAGAAGCTTGCAAAAGACGTGGACTTAAAAGTAATCGCGCAACAAACTCCAGGATTCTCTGGGGCAGAGCTTGAAAACTTATTAAACGAAGCAGCTTTAGTAGCGGCTCGTCGTGATAAAACTGCTATCGACGCATTAGACGTGGATGAAGCACATGACCGTGTGATTGCTGGTCCGGCTAAGAGAGACCGTGCAATCAGCAAGAAAGAACGCGAAATGGTGGCTTACCACGAAGCAGGTCATACAATCGTTGGTATGGTCTTAAGTGATGCGCGTGTGGTTCATAAAGTAACGATTGTCCCTCGTGGACGCGCTGGCGGATATGCGATTATGCTTCCAAAAGAAGATCGTTTCTTAATGACAAAAGAAGAATTGTTCGAACAAGTAGTTGGACTTCTTGGTGGTCGTGCTGCTGAAGAATTTATCTTTGGCGTGAAGACTACAGGAGCCTCTAACGACTTTGAACAAGCAACAGCGATCGTTCGTAGCATGATTACAGAGTACGGAATGGTGGACGAATTAGGAACTGTTCAATACGAAGGAAATCATCAAGTATTTATCGGACGTGACTATGGTCAAACAAAAGGTTACTCAGATCAAGTGGCCTTTGAAATCGACAATGCAGTACGTCGCATTATGAAAGAAGCGCATGAAAAAGCACTTCAAATTCTTGAAGAACATAAAGATCAATTAGAATTAATTGCTCAAAAACTTCTAGAATTAGAAACATTAGATGAACGTACAATTAAATCACTTTTCGAAACAGGTGAAATGCCAGCTCCAGTCGCTGAAGATGAATATCCAAGCGAAACAGAAGCGGCAAGTTTTGAAGAAACGAAAAAAGCCTTAGCGAAACGCGATGCGGAACAAGCTGAAGGCAAAGAGGTTCCAGAAGAGGACGAAGAAGTGGAAGTTGCAGATGTGACGGCTGCTCCTAGCGATCTTGAAGGACCAACGGAAAACGAATAACACAAAGGGTAGGAGAGCTGAGGCTGTTGTCACAGCTCTTTTCCTTTAAAAAAGGAGAGACAAATGGCAGATTCATTATTAAAAGTATTAGCGTTCAATGATGAGGTCAAAGCCGTTGCCATGGTTGCCACAGACGCAATTGCAGAGGCGCAACGCAGACACGACACTTGGAGTTCTGCAACAGCAGCACTTGGTCGTACAATCATCGGAACACAATTATTAGCAAGTAGCTTAAAAGGCGACGAACGCATCACGGTTCAAGTGAACGGGGATGGCCCTGGTGGAAAAATCATGGCCGATGCGAATGGTCGTGGGGAAATGCGTGGGTATATCACAAACCCTCATGTGAGCCTTGAGTTAAACGACAAAGGAAAATTAGATGTCCGTGGTGTCGTTGGTACAAACGGAACGATTACCGTCATCAAAGACTTAAATATGAGAGAACCATTCTCTGGTCAAGTGCCAATCGTGGACGGAGAACTCGGAATGGACTTCACCTATTACTTAGCAGTCTCAGAACAAATTAATGGAGCTGTTGGGGTATCAGTTCTTGTGAATCCAGATGAAACGGTTCGTGCAGCAGGTGGGTTCATGATTCAATTATTGCCAGGTGCGAGCGAGGCGACGATTTCAGAAATCGAACGTCGTATTAGCGAGATTCCAATGGTTTCAAAATTAATTGACCAACAAGAATCACCACGTGATATTTTAAATCGATTACTCGGAGAAGAAAACATTCGTGAGTTAGAAGAAATGCCTGTGAAATTCCATTGTGGCTGTACGCGTGAACGTTTCAGTGCAGGCTTGATGTCGATTGGGGTAGATGACTTACAACACTTGATTGACGAAGACCATGGCGCAGAAGTTGTGTGTCATTTCTGCGGTGAGAAATATCATTTCGATGAAGCAGAATTACAAGGCTTAATTGATGAAATTAATGCTAAACGCGAAGAGGCAGACGCATAATCGTTAAGGTTTAAGAGAGTGAGAAGAGGTGCTTCCATTTCTTCTCACTCTTTTTCTATTTTCAGCCGTTAAAGCTATACAAATAAAGAAAAACTTAGTATAATACATACATAATACAAACGAGGTGTATAGATGTTCAAACGAATTTTTGCCCGAATGAAAGGCATTTTAATGTTATTTGTAGGGAGTATCGCTCTTTTAGCAATTACTCTAATGCTTGATTTTAAAACATTTGAACAATTTAATTTTTACCGAGATGTCGATGTTTGGACACATCCAATCCTCTTATTCCAACTAACGATGGTCGCAATCGTTCTCCTGATGCTAGGGCAAGTCATCGGATTATCGGTGAAATATTATTTCGCATTTAAGAAATTAGATGCGCTCTTCCCAAATAACGAGTGGGAACGAAAAGACTTTAAGGATAAAGCAGACTATGTCGATGAAAAATTCGAAGCGATGATCGTAAAAGAAGTGCTCATCTTTTACGGAAGTCATTTTACAGTGATTCCGCTAAAAGAATTAAAAGAAATTCATCTATACCGTACGAGTACAGGTCGCCGTGTGTATTATGGAATTAAGTTCATGTTTAAGAAAAAAAGACGTTCCTTTATTCCAAATACGTATGGAAAGACTCTAGAAGACGGATATCGTCTCGTTCGAAAGGTGAATTACTTCGTCCCAGTTAAAATTAAGGACGATTGGAAAAATGTCAATAGAAAGTAGGAAATAAAGGTGCATAAAGGGTATGTGCGAAGAACAATCTTTCTCTGGGGGTCCTCTCTCATTTGGGTTCTGTTAGGGATTTTCTTTTTTTCTGGAACCGTGAAAGGATACATAGGAGGAGAGTCGCTCTATAAGGCAGGAGATATTTATCATTTGAATGATGCGGGAACTTCCGTTGCGATTCGTGTGTTGGATATAGACTCAGAGGCCCTCACTTACGATGGAAAAGAATATTACTTAGTGAAGCATGAAAATGGGGTTACGCCGCTTCAAGCGTCTGCCAAAGACATTCAACAATTACTCGACTTGAAGAAAGAGAATCCAGAGGGATGGGAGCCTTTAAAAGAATCCAATATTTATTTAAATGTTCGTGTAACGCCAGCAGTGACAAAAGGGCGTAGAGGAAGTACTACCGTTCATATACCGGCAGTATTGCTGGAAGCCTTTGCGACCCAATATAAGAAGGGAACTCTCTTACCGGTCGGGGACTCTATACCGCTGGACTTCCTTCATTATTTAACTTTGACATCATTTATAAATCGATTGTTGGAGACGGGGGTTACACTCTTTGTATTTCTATTAGCGTTAGTCTCCTTCTACAGTGCGTATAGACGAGTGCGTACATTGAAGGAAGAATACGAGGCATTTGATAAAGAGTTTCCACGATACACTCAAAATATGAAGGCTTTACTAATGGATGCGGATTTTAATGATCCTAAGCTAAAAGTTCTGGTGAAGGATCACAAGTTCGTTTGCTATAATAAGGATTTTAGAGTGATTAAGCTGCGGGAAGTACGAAATGTTGAAGTTCGTCGTCAAAAGGCAAAAAGCAGTGTCACCTATGCCATTGATTTTGCTTTTGGAGGGAATAAGAATGTAACCATTCAATTGAAGAATCGTCCAGAAAATGTTCGCCAATTGGTGAATTATTTGAATGAAAAAGAAGGAACCAAAATATCGCTGCCGTTTCAATGGTAATGGGTATGCGGTTTAATTGAGATGAGTCAAAAAATTCAATAGAAAGTAGGGTTCAAAATGCATAAAGGGTATGGAAGAAGAACAGGACCAATATGGGTTGTAGTAGCGATAATGGCTGTAGTGATGGTGATTATTGCACGTGCGGGATTCAAATCATTCCAGAGCGCGGAAGACTTATACAAAGCTAATGAGGTTTACTATGTAAATGATAAAGGTTCGTCAGTAGCGATTAAGGTAATGGATATCGATCCAGAACCGCTGGTGTTAAATGGGCACAACTATTATTTGGTGAAACATGAACGAGGCGTTGCGGTTTTCGAGGCAAAATCAGATGAATTGAACAATGTTTTAGAAGCAAAGAAGGCTGCCGGAAACGCAGAGAATGCACTCGAAGCATCTAATCTTTATTTGAGTGTGCGTGTAACGCCAGAACAAAGAAAAGGGAAAGGCTCTAACGTCAAGGTGAATGTAACACCGGAGATGAAAGAAGCCTTTTATAAGAAATATAAAGAGAGCTCGCTATATTCAGAAAATGCCAAGACGAAAATCGATGAATCCAGAATCTTGAAGTTGACTACTTCTGAAGATCAATGGGGAGATTCGGCATTCACGTTTGTCATGCTTGCCATCGTTCTTGGGCTCATCGGGTTCCAAATTTATCAAACGCGTCGCTTGAAGGCACAGTATGCACGTTTTGATGCGTACTTCCCTGAGTATGCGAACAATATGAAGCAGTTGCTGGATGATGCAGAATACGTTGATTCAAAACTCAAAATCCTCGTGATGGAAGGGATTCTTGTAAGCTACGACATTAACTTTACGGTCATCGACTTATCAGAAGTTAGCAAGGCTTACTTAGTTTTTGAAAACAGACGAAAAGGCGGTATGAAGGTTCATTTACGTTTTGAATATGCAAATAAGAAATACGATTCGATTCTCTTTAGAAGACAATTATTACGTCTCAAAGATCTTGTGGAATATTTAAACGAAGAATACAATTTAGGATTGAAAGTAGATTTTAGACTCCTAGGATAAGAAATAGAAATTGAAGGTGGAATAGTTTTGCATAAAGGGATTTTTAGAAGAACATGGGGGATATGGATTCTTACCGTCCTGTTAGGATTAACAGTGGTGGTGATAGGATTTTTAGCGTCGTATGGTTTTATGAGCGGGCGTGAATTATACGAGCAGGGAGTCATTTATGAAATGGAAACTGATGCATCGTCCACTTCGATTAAAGTATTAGATATTGACCCAAAGCCTCTTGAGATAGACGGTGAAACATATTATTTAGTGAAACACAATCATGGAGTGTCGTTCTTAAGAACAGATGCTTCTGAAATTAAACAAATTCTAGAATTTAAAGAGGCGCTTTCTGAGAAAACGAACGCACTCGCCTCGTCAGACTTCTACTTGAATATACGCGTAGTTAATGAGAAGGAGAAACGTGGGAGATCCAGCGTTCAAACGAATATTACACCGGAAATGAAGGAAGCCTTTGAAAAGAAATTCAAACTTAGCCCACTTTCGGTGCAGGCGCCTCTCGATAAATTGGACACAAAGCATTTTTTAACCATTACGGATAGTGCGGCAAGGTTTGTCGATATCGTGATGTTCATCGTAGCCGTTGTGTTCTTTGTCATTGTATTGGTGTGGCAAATCGTTCGCGTTCGTCGCATCAAACAACATTATGCTCGTTTTGATGAGTTGTTCCCTGACTACAAAGACGATATGAAACGTTTATTGGATGATGCGGAGTATTTGGATGAAAAACTTGGTGTACTTGTCAAAGACGGAATTTTAGTTTCTTATGGAACTGAGTTTAGGGTAGTGGACTTAGAAAAAGCCGTTAGCGCATCCGTTCTTCGCCAAAAATCAAAATGGGGCGGGAAATATCGATTTACGTTCTTCAATGGAGGCCGTAAGCAAGTAGAAGAAGTTCCTCTTGGCGATTTAAAGGACAATATTATTGATTTAGTTCATTATTTGAGAGAAGTTTGCTCATATAATGTTTATATTCAATTTTAAAAAAATAAAATATTTTTTATGGTACACAAAACAGTCTACAATTTATTTGTAGGCTGTTCTTCTTTGAAGAAACCTTTTGGTACTGCGGTTTTCGTGAGGTTAGCGGAACATATAGTTCATCAAAAAAACGTTAAAAAGTTAACAAATGTTAACCACAAAACAAGGCGAAACTTCATTATTTAGTGATACAATGAACATATCAAATCAAAGGACGTGATCTAATGGATTTCACAGGTAAAGTTGCCATTGTCACTGGTGGGGCAAATGGTATTGGTAAAGAAATCGTTCGCGGTATCGTTAACGGCGGCGGTTTTGTAGTCATTGCAGATATTAATGAAGCTGCAGCAAACAAAACAGTTGAAGAGTTTGGACCAGAACACACAAGCTTTAAATACATGGATTTAGGAAATCATGAATCTATCGTAAAAAGCATGAACGAAATTTTAGCAGAACGCAAAGTAGACATCTTAGTGAACTGCGCTGGGGTTATTAGTGCAAAACCTTTCGACCAATTAACATACGAAGAATGGGAAAGAACAATCCGCATCAACCTTTCAGGATGCTTCTCAACAATTAGCACAATTTTCCCACACTTTATCGAAAACAAAGGTGGACGTATCGTAAACGTATCTTCAGTTGCCGCTAAACTTGGTGGTGGACTTTTAGGTACTGCTGCTTATGCTTCTTCTAAAGCTGGTTTGAATGGTTTAACAAAAGCCGTTGCTAAAGAAGGCGGTAAATACAATATCGCATGTAACGCTGTATGTCCTTCATTCACTCGTACAGATATGACAACAGTTTTATCAGAAGATAAAGAAAAGAGCCAAAAAGTTATCAGCATGATCCCTCTTGGACGTCGTGCAGAACCTACTGAAATCGCTCAAATGATTCTCTTCTTCGCAAGCGACCTTGCAAGCTTCGTTACAGGGGAAATCGGTGACTGCGATGGCGGTATCACATTAGATGGCTGATTTTAGCTAGAGTCTTATTCCAAATCAGAGAAGGATTGTGAACAGTATGAAAAAGATTAAAATTCCTGGGGATACAATCATTATTCCAATGTTTATTGGATGTGTGATTAATACATTTTTCCCTCAAATATTACAAATTGGTGGATTTACCACTCCAATCGTGAAAGGTGCTGGACCACTTGTTGGGGCATTCCTCTTCATTATCGGGGGTACCATTTCTCTTAAAAACACACCAAAAGCCGTTGGACGTGGGGCAGCGATTATTTTAGCAAAAATTGCGGTATCTGTAGTCTTAGGGTTATTGGTTGCGAAAGTATTCAATGACAACTTCCTCGGACTTAGCGCCGTTGCCGTTATCGGTGCCATTTCAGTAGCCAATAACGCAATGTATGCGGGTATTGTAGATGTATACGGGGATGAAATCGATGCTGGTGCCGTTGGGATTACAACACTTAGCGTTGGACCAATGGTAACAATGGCCGTATTAAGTAGTGCCGGTCTTGCAAACATTTCGATTTGGAACTTAGTCGGAACTGTATTACCACTTGTGTTAGGGATTGCGTTAGGAAATGCCTTCCCATACATGAAGAAAGTTCTTTCAAACGGGATTACAGCCATCATTATCGTCGTTGGTTTCTGTTTAGGGGCTAACATGAGCTTTGGCCAAATCCTTGAAGGTGGTCTACCTGGTATTTTACTAGGGGTGATTACTACATTTGTCGGTGGTATTGCATCTATCACCGCAGACCGCTTAACAGGTGGTAACGGGGTTGCCGGTGCTGCCATCTCAAGTACAGCAGCCAGCGCTATCGCTACACCAGCTGCACTTTCAGCAGTGGATGCTTCGTTCAAAGGAATCGAAGCAACAGCAACGACTCAAATTACAGCTTCAGTAATCGTAACAGCGATTTTAACTCCAATCTTAACAGCTTATATTGCTAAGAAATTTGGAAACAAAAAACAAGCTGAAACACAAGAAGCTTAATCGAATTTAAAGAGTGAAACCACCTTGGATATCATTCCAAGGTGGTTTTTTGTTTTGCCTTGAGTGTAACAATAATGTTACGTAACAAAAATGT
>JUUF01000263.1 GCA_001058355.1 Carnobacterium maltaromaticum | reverse complement strand
AGTTATTAGCTATTATTGCATTAATAACGGGAGTATTTTTGCTGGTTACTTGCTCAAAACCAACAATCACGAAGGAACAACAAAATAATGTCGCAACGCAAATTGCACGTAACTATGATGTAAATGAAATTGAATTTTTGAGTTTTTCTAAAAATGAAAGTACGGGCAGTTACATTTTGAAAATTAAAATTAATGGTGATGAGAACAAATTAGTGGTAATGCGTTTTGACAATCTCAACAAACTCGACGATGACACAGTAGATATCGGTTTAAATCCGCCTGATAAATATAAAAATATAGAGAGAAAAGAGAGAATCACCGGGAAAATCGATTTATCCACGATTAAAATCAAGTATCTAGAGTAGCAGTAAAATTAGGGGATTAGAAAATGAAAAAAGTAATCGCAATAATTATTTTATTTTTTGTTGGAGC
>JUUF01000262.1 GCA_001058355.1 Carnobacterium maltaromaticum | reverse complement strand
ACACGTTGTTGTTGCCCACCAGACATTTGTGAGATTTCGCGGTTTTCATATCCTGATAATTGCACCATTTTTAAAGCGTCTGCCACTTTTTCTTTAATGATGTTTTCTGGAGTTTTCTTTAAGCGTAATCCAAACGCGATATTTTCGAATACGTTCATATGTGGGAATAATGCGTAGTCTTGGAAAACAGTGTTCACTTTACGTTTGTTTGGTGGAAGTTTTGTAACGTCTTCCCCGTTTAAAGTCACTTTTCCGTTTGATACATCTGTAAATCCAGCAATAATACGCAAGATTGTTGTTTTACCGCATCCCGAAGGCCCTAGTAATGTATAGAATTTTCCTTTTTCGATTTCGAAGTTGATATTTTTTAAAACATGAGTGTCCTCATAAAATTTGTTCACATTCTCAAATGAGATAATTGTGTTGTTTGACATTGCTAGCACCTAACTTTCTTAATTATAAATATGAATCTGTCGCCACGACTAAAACTTTCGATGTTGTCTTAGCGGCGTTGCTAATTTGGTGTTTGGCTTTCGCCTCAAAATAGAAGGACTCTCCTTTGGAAACTACTTCAACTTGTTTACCGACTTTGACCTGAATAGAACCTTCGAGCACATACCCAAATGTTTCCGCAAGTGACGGTTGGAACGTCTTGTACGCTCCCCCAACGGCAAACTCTAGAATTACGGGTTCCATCTCATGCTCGTTCGAGTCTGGATTGAGCCACGTGACCATCGTATGGTGCTTGGCGTCTTCCATCATCGTCATATCCTCTTCGCGGTAAATCGTGAGTGCCTCTTCTGGCCCCTCATCGAAAAAGTCCGCTGCAGGGCATCCCAACACTTCAAGAATATCAAAAAACGTATCCATTGATGGCGAGCTCAAATCATTCTCTAATTGCGAGATATATCCCTTTGACAAATCTGTTCTCTCTGCTAACTCTTCTTGCGTTAAACCCTTTTGAATACGGAGGGCACGCAGTTGATGACCGATTTCCATTGTCTTCTCCTTTTAAACTAATTGTTTACTAACACAAAGACCATTATACATTAAGTTTAGTAATAGTCAACAAATCAACCCCGAAAAAACGCACTTTTTTTTGAGTATATTTTTTCGCATCATAGTGCGGTTTTTGTGCTTATTTTTTCTCGTGAAAAAATGCGAAATTATCATATATGA
>JUUF01000261.1 GCA_001058355.1 Carnobacterium maltaromaticum | reverse complement strand
CCAATGAATTAGGAATTCCATATAAAAACATCTTCATTCCTGGTAAAGGAGATGTCGTGGAAATCGAAAATGGCCGTATGAGCGTTACTGGACAAGTTCCAGCAGGAAATGTCCTAGTAGATGGAATTGGTGTGGGAGATATCGGAAATATCGTTCTGAAAGACCGTAAGATTCTATCAGAAGACGGCGTATTCGTTGCAGTTGTGACGATTTCAAGACGTCTAGGAAAAATTCTTAGCGGACCACAAATTATTTCACGCGGATTCGTATATATGAAGACAAGTGAAGAACTATTAACAGAAGCACAAAAGATTGTGACAGATGTTGTCGAAGAGAACTTGGCAAGTGATGATTTCGAATGGCCACGCCTCAAACAAGAAGTTAGAGACGCATTAAGTCGTTACTTATTCGATAAAACAAAACGTCGCCCAGTCATCCTCCCGATGATTATGGAAGCTTCTAACTATAAGAAATAATTGAATTTAAGGAGATTAGAATGAATTCAAAAGCAGTTAAAATCTTACTTGAAGTACTTGGAGCCGTTGTGGTTTCAGTAGTCTTATCTTTCATTCCGAAAGAATCATTACCATTTGTTGTAGACTTAGCGATTATCCCATTAATCTTTGTGGCATTGCGTCGCGGTTTAGTATGGGGATGTATTGCAAGCACCTTGTTTGGTGTCATCCACATGTTCATTCATCCAAGTGGAGCAGGATACTTTATGGTTCCGTTCCACGATTCTGTAATGGCATACGGATTCGTAGGTGTTGCAGGATTCTTTGCACGTAACACGGTTCGTACAGCCTTCAACGCTCGTACGTCTTCAACAACATTAAACGTTGTGACAGCAAGCTTGATTGCAACATTTGTGAGCTATGGTTTCCATGCGATTGGTACAGCCATCGGTGCACCGTCTCTATTCTCAGCTGAGAAAGTTGCCCTAGCACAAGGGTTCTTCGGCTTTGGCATGAGCTTTGTGGTGACATTAGTAGTGACACTTGTCCTTTTAGTAACACCAATTTATGTGAAACGTTCGCTATATATTCCAAAAGGAACACGTTTCTTATCACGTCGCGAACAATCACATTTATTAAACGATTAATAGTAAAAAGAGAAAGACCCTGATTCGTCGCGGTCTTTTTTCTTTCAATTTTGAGAGGAGAGCCAATGGCATTTATAAGTTCGATTCTTTATATCATCATTTTACTCAATACCATTGCCGCGATTATCACGGTGTTTCGTGAGCCTCGTGAAATTGCTGCCACATGGGGATGGCTCATTGTCCTTGTAATGCTTCCAGTTTTCGGATTTATTATTTACTTCTTCTTTGGTCGTCGAATTCGTAAAAAGCGCATCTTTAATTTACGCGCCCAAGAAACGGTCGGTCTGCAAAAATTAGTCGAGCAGCAACAACGAGACTTGGCCTATACGAAGGAGAAAGTCGGGCCTGCGAAATTCCGCTTTAAGAACCCGTACCAAGAAGAATTGGCATCCTTTTTCCTTGAAGCCGATGATGCGATTATTACCGAGAATAATGATGTAGAGATGTTTGTGGACGGAGAAGAGAAGTTTAACCGTCTAAAAGAAGATATTAATAACGCTAAACATCATATTCACTTGCTGTATTACATTTTCAATCAAGATGAAATTGGCGAAGAAATCATGCAACTCTTGATCGATAAAGCCCAACAAGGGGTCGAAGTGCTTGTCATTTATGATGCCCTAGGGTCACGGAAGACGCGCAATGCTTTTTGGAATAAGCTGCATGAAGCAGGTGGTCAGTCTGTTGCCTTCTTCGGGTACACACTTGGATTTATCAACTGGCGTATTAACTATCGTAATCACCGTAAGCTTGTTGTGATTGACGGTAAAATCGGCTATATTGGCGGCTTTAATGTCGGTGACGAATATTTAGGCAAAGGCCCACTTGGCGCTTGGCGTGACACGCATTTGCGTATTGTTGGGGATGCCGTTTATTCATTGCAATCGCGTTTCTTCGTCGATTGGAATGCCGCGGTTAAAGAAGAACAAAGACGAGAATTTATTCCAGAGTATTTCCCTCTAACCCAGGCGGAGGGCGATAATACCATTCAGATTGTTTCGACTGGGCCAGATAGCGATGTTCAGAAAATCAAGTTTGGTCTCGTTAAGATGATTTTAATGGCGAAAAAGTCAGTGTGGATTCAAACTCCTTACTTTATCCCAGATGAAAGTGTCCAAGAGGCGTTAAGTATTGCTGCGATGTCTGGAGTAGACGTTCGCGTGATGATTCCATGTAAGCCGGACCATCCAGTCGTTTATCGCGCGACAGAATACTATTCAAGCCAATTATTGAAATCAGGTGTGAAGATTTACGTATATCAAAAAGGATTCCTTCATGCCAAGACAATGGTAGTCGATGGTGAAATGGCAACCGTTGGGACTTCGAATTTCGATATGAGAAGTTTCCGCTTAAACTTCGAAGTGAATGCCTTCGTTTATAACGAACAGTTCGCTAAAAAAGTCGAAGAGGAATTCGTAAATGACCTGAAAAACTGTACCATTGCTAATGAAAAATACTTCGAAAAACAAGACCGCTGGAAAAGATTTAAACAGAAGTTCTCTAGGTTGTTCGCTCCGATATTATAGGATACGAGGGCGAACGATCAGGACTGAATCACTGGACTGATATGACGCAAGGGACTTGGAACAA
>JUUF01000260.1 GCA_001058355.1 Carnobacterium maltaromaticum | reverse complement strand
TATAGTAGCAGTAACGTGAACAACATCGAAAGAGAATTATGCGGAGTAGGGACAAGTCCCGTACTCCGCGTTTGAATCTTCGAAGGTGAGAGACGAAACGGCTCGAATCGGTGTAACGTTACCGCTACTATAAAAAGAAATCAGCAAGGAATTTTAGGAATCATTACAAGAAGCATTTTCTCCGCGCAACTCCGTTCTGTTGAAAAAGTCGCTCTTTTTCTGTAAACTGTTCTCTATATAGGAGGCGCGCATGACGATTAGAGAGTTTATTCAATTGAGTATTTTAAAACCTAATAAAATTTGGACGATTTTACAAAATCCACTGAAGAAAATCAAAGGAATCTTTTTCCTACTCGTATTACTTGTATCCATTCCTGGCTTTATTCGTGCTGGAAAAGATATTGCAAGCATGAATACGAATTTAGGAATCGTTGCGAAACAATTCCCAGAGCTTTCGATTCAAGATGGGAAGTTATCAGCGGGAGACAATACAGGATTTGTTTACCGTTCTGATGTTTTCAATATTGTATTTGACCCAAGTGGAAAGTCAACGGATAATGATGTGACGTCTGAATCTAGTCAAGGGATTCCATCCATCGGGATTTTACAAGACCATATTGTTGTAGACACCATCATTAATACCTCAAAATTTTCTTATGAAGGCTTAAACGGCTTTAATAAATCAAATGTAGAGCAGTTTATTCAAGAGTTCCAATCAAAATTGTGGATGGTATTTATCGGTGTTATGTTATTCGGCTTTGTTTATAATACGATTGTCGTTTATATTTTAATGATTATCATCAGCTTCGTCGTACGATTATTAACGGCGTTGTTTATGAGAGCCTACATTCAAATGCATCCAACCGTATCGAAACAATTAACGATCGCTGCTATGTTCCTACCAGCAACCATCTATATGGTGATTGGCGTGTTAGGAATCGGCGGAGGAGTGGGGATGTTTATGTATCTACTAGTGACATCGACCTTCAACTGGCTCCTTGGAATGCGAGAATTCATCGCTCAGCAAAATAAAAAACAATAAAAAATAACTCTTAGAAACGAGAAAAAAGTTTCTAAGAGTTTTTCTTTAGCCAAAATCCACAAAAAATAAATAGCAGAGATTTAAAAGTAGATTACGAAGAATCTTACGG
>JUUF01000259.1 GCA_001058355.1 Carnobacterium maltaromaticum | reverse complement strand
CAGTAAACAAACGTGTGAAACACGTAGATATTGCTCAAGGTAAAGAAACTGGATGGGAACAAGTAGAATTACTATCTGAAACTGGTGTAGCTGATAAATAATTGAATTTCATTCAATCTAAGGTCTCGCAAATGCGAGGCCTTTTTTGTTGCCCATAGAAAGGGTGAAAATGAGATAAAATCAATGATTGTAGACAGTTTAAAAAAGATAACTAAAATGAACTTAAAATTTTTAGAGATTTTGCTTGCAAAAAATTAAAATTATGTTAGAATTAACACCAAGAATTAATTTGTCAGACAATTCAACATACAAGGGAAGTTGAATCGGGTGTCTGAGAGTGGAGGAAAAATGAAAAAGAAGAGTTTAGTATTCTTATCAGCTGCAGCAGCGCTAACATTAGCAGCATGTGGTTCAGCAAACAAAAGCAACACTTCATCTGAAGCGTCAAAAGCTTCTTCAAAATCAAAATTTAACTCAGAAGTGACACATGAAGGAACAGCTATCAAAGGCGGTACATTAAAATACGCACTTGTAGCAGCTTCACCATTCAGTGGGATCTTCATCGACGAATTAGCATCAAACTCAACTGACTCAACAATTGCGAGTCAAGTAGACCAATCAATGTTTGAATACGATGAAAACCGTAAATTAACAAACACTGGTTTAGCTTCTATCGAATTAGATGTTGAAGGAAAAACAGCGACAATTACTTTAAACGCTAAAGACTACAAATGGTCAGACGGACAACCATTTACAATCGATGACTACATCTTCGCTATCGAAGCTATCGGTAACAAAGATTACACAGGTTCTCGTTACAACGACCGTTACACAAACATCGTAGGGATGAAAGATTTCCACGAAGGTAAATCAGATAAAATCTCTGGTGTTGAAAAAGTGGATGACTACACAGTGAAACTTCACTTTGAAAAAATGTTACCATCAATGCAATTAGCAGGTGGTGCAATCCCAGCATACACAATGCCAAAACACATCTTTAA
>JUUF01000258.1 GCA_001058355.1 Carnobacterium maltaromaticum | reverse complement strand
AGGTGAGAGACTACAGGCTCTAGCCGGTCTCCTACATTCACTACTATAAACAAATCCAAGGATTTAGAAGTTTCTCTTCAAACCTTCAGTTTGTATTATTTGCGTAAACGTTCGATGTCTCGCGCGATTTCAACTTCTTCGTTAGTTGGGATGTTTAATACAGTAACTTTCGCACCTTCAGAAGAAATGATCGCTTCTGAACGAGTATCATTACGCTCAGGATCGATATCGCAACCGAACCAAGTTAAACCGTCGATGATACGAGCACGAATTGTCTTAGAGTTTTCGCCGATACCAGCAGTGAAGACGATAGCGTCCACACCATTCATAACAGCAACATATTGTCCAATGTATTTTTGAACGCGGTCAACGAAAATTTCTACTGCAACTTTAGCATCTTCGTTTGTTGCACTTGCAGCTTCAACGTCACGCATGTCGCTTGATACACCTGAAAGGCCTAAAAGACCTGATTTTTTGTTTAAGATGTCAACCATTTCGTTAACGTCTGTAATGTTTAATTTGTTCATTAAGAACGCTACTAATGAAGCATCGATATCACCAGAACGAGTACCCATTGTAACCCCTGCTAATGGAGTGAATCCCATAGAAGTATCTACAGATTTACCACCATCAACCGCAGTGATTGAAGCACCGTTACCTAAGTGGCAAGTGATGATTTTTAATTCTTCAACTGGTTTACCTAATAATTCAGCAGCACGGCGTGAAACGTAGCGATGGCTTGTACCGTGAGCTCCGTATTTACGAGCTTTGAATTTTTTGTAGTATTCCATTGGAATGCTGTATAAGTAAGCTTTCTTAGGCATTGTTGTATGGAATGAAGTATCGAATACAGCAACACTTGTAATGTCTGGTAAGATGTGTTTGAATGCGCGCATTCCTACCGCTTCAGCTTTGTTGTGTAATGGTGCAAATTCTGCTAAGTCTTCAACTTGTTGGATAACAGTGTCATCAACTAAAGCTGAATCTTTGAATAATTCTCCACCAGCAACGACACGGTGACCAACACCAGTGATTTCGTCGAATGAAGAAATAATGTTTAGAGCTACTAATTGTTCTAATAATTTTTCTACCGCAACTTCGTGGTTTGGAATATCTTCTACCACTTCAAATTTTTGGTCGTCTCCATAGCTGATTGAGAAGATTGAATCACCTAATCCAATACGTTCTACTAAACCTTTAGCCACTACTTCTTCTTGTGGCATATTAAATAATTGGAACTTCAAGCTTGAACTTCCTGCATTAATCGCGATTGATTTTGACATGCACATTCTCCTTTAATTTCAAATTAAGCCCATTAGTGAGTCTAACAGATTTATTATAACATTTCTTGTACCCATTTTTCGAATGTTAGAGTGAATTTTCTGAATTTTTCTCTGTTCTTAAATTCTGGGATATCTCCAAGGAGCACTTGACTCACTTGTTTTGCGCCTTTTCCACGTTTTTGAACGATTAAAATCGACTTGCTAAATTGCACATCTTTGAAGAGATTGCGTGGAAATGCCAACATGGCTTGCACGTATGTTTCTTTTTGTAAATAAGAAAGTAACTTCTCTCCTTCAGGTGTATCAAAAAGATTCGTTGGAACGATAAAGAATCCAACTCCTGCCTCTTTCAAGTAACGCACTTGTTGCTCGATGAGTAAGTGATGCGCGAATGAATGTCCTTCGTCGTTTTTCGTTTCAAAACGAGCGGCATTTTCATCTACTGGATAGTAGCCGACTGGTAAATCACTGACCACGAAGTCTTGCGGATCTACGAGTGAATCTTGCAAGCCATCTTGTAAGGAAGTCTTCACATCCAATTGCTCTAAGGCAAATGCTTGTAAGGCTAAATGCACAAGCACTTCATCATTATCGATGGCTGTTGCACTCGCAGTTTTACCAGCAGATTGTAAGAATAATAGAATCGTGCTGAGCAAGTTCCCACTTCCTGCAGCAAAGTCCGCAATTTGCAACGGTTCGTCTTTCTTCGTCATTTGGTCGATCATATACGCTACGAGTAACCCGATGGCATCCGGCGTCATTTGATGGTTCATTTGCAAGCCATCTTCTTTAGCGGCTTTCAAGAACGTGAATTGAATCATACGGCGAATCTCTTCACTCGAATAGCTTGTTAAATCTAATTGTTGATACGCTTTGTTTAATTTTTCAGCGACTTCATTACTTGGCAATCCTTCGACTTGTTGCGCAGTGTTATTGCCCGCGATATTTTGTAACGTCTCACCAAGCGCCTCTACATTCGAATAACCGATTTCTTGTTGAAGCACCTCTACAGCTTTTGCCAATTCTTCGAACGCTTTGATTTCTTTACCTGCTTCGATAAGAATCCCTCCTTCTATTTTTTAAGAGTCTTTGAGCTTTGAATGATATGAAATAGCTTCATTCACATTTTTTGCTAACAAAACTACGTAGAACGTTCAGATTCTATAATAGCAATACTAGCGATTGTACTCAATGTGAATGACTGACTCTGGAAATTCATT
>JUUF01000257.1 GCA_001058355.1 Carnobacterium maltaromaticum | reverse complement strand
CAGGATTAAAAATAATATCAAAGGTTTCATCTTCAAATGGGAATGGTTTTGTCATATCGGCTTGAACGGTGTTGATTGTTAAGCCTTCTCTTTTAGCGACCATCTCATCTTTTTGTAATTGTGATGTCGAAAAATCCATTATGGTGACATCATAACCTTTTGAGGCAAAAACTGGCCCCTGTTGTCCGCCGCCACAAGCTAACCCTAATAGCTTTTTCCCCTTGGCTTTTTCAAACCATTCTTGCGGAACCTTTTGTCCAACCGTTAAGGCAACAGAAATTGGATGTTTCTTAGCTTCTTCTAATTCTTCATGTGTCAATGGAGCAGTATAGTCATTGTTTACATTATTCCATCTGTCTTGATTTGCTTTTAAATAATTGCTCATCTCTCATCACCGCTTTCTGTTTTGTCACCTTTATTATACGATAAATTCTTGGTAAAAAAAGAGGTGTTTTGGAGCAGGTGCGTTGAAGCATGCTACAGCGCCAATCATCTGAGGAGAAGGGCACTAATCTTTTTCGTTGCGGCCTCCACATTAAAGAAAAACATAAAAATAGGCTTCCAGGACCTTTCGGATTCTATAGTAATGGAAA
>JUUF01000256.1 GCA_001058355.1 Carnobacterium maltaromaticum | reverse complement strand
GTTCAATTGAAACAAAATGGAGTGGCTTATGGGACTCCAGTGACATTGAATGCGGCCAACGATTGGAAATATACCTTTACAGGTTTACCAAAATCGCTCAATGGTAAAGCGTATGAATATACAGTGGATGAAATTTCCGTGCCTGCTGGATATTACAATGAAGTGAAGACGGAAGATGGCAAAACAACCATTACAAACCATCTCATCGATCCAGTGAAAGTAGACCTTATTTTCACGAAGAAATTAGAAGGACGTTCCATTGTCGATGGAGAATTCACCTTCAACTTGTTGAACGGAGAAGGAGAAGTTTTAGCGACAACAACAGCCCAAGCAGATGGCACGATTACTTTTAAAGATGTGACATTTGAAAAAGCTGGAACGTACAAATATAAAGTCGTGGAAGTTAAGGGAACGGATGAAACGATTCAATACGATTCAACCGAAAAAGAAGTGACGATTACGGTCACTCAAGACGGAAATGCTTATGTGGCATCTGTAGCGTATCCTGAAGATAAAGCCTTCAATAATACGTATACACCGCCAACGACAACAACGGAAGAACCACCTGTTACTACAGAGGTACCTCCAACACCAAAACAACCGGGGTTACCAAATACAGGTACAGAAAGTGGAGTTGTAGCGCTTGTTGTAGCGGTTATGAGTACCGTTGCAGGCCTTGTCGTATTGACAAAGAAAAAAGAAATGAATGCTTAATGCAATGAAGAAAAGTCTAGGTGTTTAGCCTAGGCTTTTTCTTTTGGCTAAAAAGAGAGTTTAAACCACTTGATTTTAAAAGGAACAATTGATACAATGTAAAACGTAATTATTTCGATTTAGAAAGAAGAGAAGAAAATGGCAAAGAAATCTAAAATTGCAAAGTATCAAAAACAGCAAGCGCTCATTGAACGTTACGCTGAAAAACGCTATGCATTAAAGCAAGCTGGAGACGTTGAAGGGCTAAGAAAACTCCCTAAAGATTCCAACCCGAACCGTCTCAACCGTAGAGATGAAATCGATGGTCGCCCAAGAGGAGTGATGCGTAAATTTGGAATGTCTCGTATTAAGTTTAGAGAATTAGCGCATCAAGGATTGATTCCAGGCGTTCAAAAAGCAAGCTGGTAGAAGAGGAGGTGAGGTTAATGAAACAAGATTTAGCAACGGCTTATCGTCAAATGAAGAGCCCAAACATCAAAACAAGAAAGAGAGCGTTGAAGCTGATTCACGAAGCAAAACGCGCAAAGAAAAAATAACAGGATAACTGGACTCACACTGTGGGTCTTTTTTTCTACGTGAGGCTCGAAACGGTGCAACGTTACAGCTAT
>JUUF01000255.1 GCA_001058355.1 Carnobacterium maltaromaticum | reverse complement strand
GAAGAGGCTCGAACCGGTGCGACGTTACCGCTACTATGAAAATCCCCGTAGGGATACGCAGTAATCATCTAGTAAAGTTCCCTTTTATTTTGTTTGAAATGCTTCGAAGTCGAATGCTTCACCTTTGATCTTGTCAGGTAAGATGAGCGCGATTAAAATACCAACAATCGCCGGTCCCATCCATCCAAGCGACAACCCTTGTAACGGAAGAATTTCCAACGCTTTTGCTAATCCTTCTAATTTCAACGCAGAAGCTAAACTTGAAACTGTTGAAATAATCGTTGTCAACGCTACTGTCAGCTGCATTCCTCTCTTAGAGAACGCCACTTTCTTATTCACTAATACGAAGAACGCAATTACAACTGTAATTGGATATAAAATCATCAATACTGGAAGTGAGAATGCGATAATCGTTTGAAGACCAAGTGTCGCTACACCAAATCCGATTAAGGTAAATACAGTCGCATACACTTTATAAGAGAAGCGCGGGAATGTTTCTTCGAAGAACTCCCCTACAGATACGATTAATCCTACTGTTGTTGTTAAGCAAGTAATGATTACCATCACCGCTAAGAAGGCTTGTCCGAATGTACCAAATAACTCGCGTGAAGCCATTGTTAACACGTATGATCCAACGTTTAAATCTGAATCTTTTGCTAATGCACTTGCCACGTTGAAATGATTTCCAAGGAATGCAAGTCCGATATACAATACGCTGAATCCAATCGCTGTTACAACGCCAACGCTCATGATTGTTTTCTCGTACTCCTTCTTAGAGCTGAAATGGAACTCTTTTAACGTGTTCACAGCAACTACTGAGAAGGCTACTGCTGCCAAAGCGTCTAGTGTGTTATAACCTTCGATAAAGCCATTCCCGAAAGCTTTCGCTGCTGTCAATTCTGCTTGCCCAGCTAATTCAGGTGTTGTTTGACCAAATTTAAACGCTCCAACAACCACTAAGATTAAAATTAACCCTGCAAAGATTGGTGTTAAGATTTTACCGATGCTTGATAATAGTGATGAACGGTTATACGCCAAGTAAAAGGCTACCGCAAAGTAAATCGCCGCGTAAATAATAAGGCCTGATTTTGAATCAGGTAGAAACGGCGCTACCCCGATATTATAGGATACCGTTGCTGTACGTGGAATCGCAAAGAATGGTCCAATTGCCAAATATAATGCAATTAAATATGCCAATGAGAAAATTGGATGAATCTTTTCGTCCAACTCTTTCTTAAACCCACCATTAATGACCGTTCCGATTAAAAGCGTTCCGATGGCAAGTCCGACCCCAGAAACAATAAATCCGATAACTGCTGGCCAAAGTTGATCAGCTGATTGATATCCTAAAGTTGGTGGGAAAATGAGGTTCCCTGCTCCAAAGAAAAATCCAAAGAGTAGTAACCCTGTTAATAAACCTTTTTTCATATAGTTAACTCCTTTTAAAAAATGGCCCTTCAAATGCCGTTCTTCGCATTCGAAGGGTCACTCTTCACTGTTATTCAATTACTATTCAATTAAGCTACTGTTGAGCCGTTTGGCATTCCGTCTGGTGCAAACACCACTTGTAGGACGCCATCTTTTTCAGCCGAAAGAATCATTCCTTGGCTGATTTGTCCGCGCATTTTACGTGGTTTCAAGTTCGCAACGATGACGACTTTCTTACCAACAAAAATACTTGGATCTGGATACCATTCTGCGATACCAGAAAGGATTTGACGGTGACCGCCAGCATCTCCAGCGTCTAAGCGGAATTGAAGCAATTTGTCTGCCCCTTCCACTGGTCCGCATTCGATAACTTCTGCGACTTTCAATTCAATTTTATCGAAGTCGTCATATTTGATGCTTTCTTTTTCGCTTGAAAGTTCCACTTCTTCTGGGTTCCAGTCTGTGTTTTCTTCTTCAGCTGGTGCTCCACCCATTTTTGCTTGGATGTAAGCTACTTCTTCTTCAACGTCTAAACGTGGGAAGATTGGTTGTCCTTTTTCAACCACTTTAGTTCCTTCAGGAATCACGCCGAATGTGTGTAATGAAGGGTAATCCATTAACGCGTTATCTGTAATTCCTAATTGTGCCAAGATTTGGCTTGGAGTTTCTGTCAAGAATGGTTGTAAGGCAACGGCAATGATACGTAAGCTTTCTGCTAGGTAGTTCATTGTACGTGCTAATTCTTCTTTGCGCGCTTCATCTTTCACGGCAGCCCATGGAGTTGTTTCGTCGATATATTTATTTGTACGAGAAACGAATTTCCAGATTGCGGCAAGAGCCACTGAGAATTGCATGTTTTCCATTGCTTCTTCGACTTCCACGATCATCGCTTTTGAAGCATCCACTAATTCTTGGTCAAATGTTGAAACCGGTGCAGTGTATGCAGGAATTGTTCCATCGAAATACTTATTAATCATCGCAACAGTACGGTTTAATAAGTTTCCTAAGTCATTGGCTAAGTCATAGTTAATACGTTCTACGAATGATTCTGGAGTGAAGATTCCGTCAGAACCGAATGGCACTTCACGTAATAAGTAGTAACGAAGTGCATCTAAGCCGTAACGTTCGATTAATGTGTTCGGGTCTACGACGTTCCCTTTTGATTTAGACATTTTACCGTCTTTCATCAATAACCAGCCGTGTGCGAAGATTTTCTTCGGTAATGGTAAATCTAATGCCATTAACATGATTGGCCAGTAAATCGTATGGAAACGAACGATTTCTTTTCCGATAAAATGCACATCTGCAGGCCAGTAGCGGTTGAATAAGGTTTCATCATCACTACCATATCCTAGCGCTGTAATATAGTTCGATAACGCATCAATCCATACGTAAACCACGTGTTTGGGATCGTTTGGCACTGGAATTCCCCAGTCAAATGATGTACGTGATACGGCTAAGTCTTCTAAGCCTGGTTTGATGAAGTTATTAATCATTTCATTCTTACGTGATTCTGGTTGAATGAAATCTGGGTGCTCTTCATAGTATTGCAATAAGCGGTCTGCGTATTTGCTCATTCTGAAGAAGTAAGATTCTTCTTTAACAAGCTCTACTTCGTGTCCACTTGGCGCAACCCCACCAATCATCTTTCCTTCGGCGTCGCGGTATACTTCAACTAATTGAGATTCAGTGAAGTACTCTTCGTCTGATACTGAATACCAACCTTCGTATTCACCAAGGTAAATATCGCCATTGTCCACTAATTTTTGGAAAATCTTTTGAACAGCTTTTGTATGGCGTGGTTGTGTTGTACGAATGAAGTCATCGTAAGAGATGTCTAGCTTTTTCCAAAGGTCTTGAATGCCGAAAATAATTTTATCGACGAATTCAATTTCAGAAACGCCTGCTTCTTTCGCTTTTTCTTGGATTTTTTGTCCGTGTTCATCTGTTCCTGTTAAGAAGTAAGTGTCAAACCCTTGTAGTTTTTTATAGCGAATCATTGCATCGCTGGCTACAGTTGTATAGGCATGACCAATGTGTAAGTTGCCACTTGGATAGTAAATCGGTGTGGTTAAGTAAAATGTTTTCTTGTCTTCAGCCATGTTGGGAAGAGCCTCCTTGAAATTGTTTAAAGATAGGCATAGTATACCATACCTACGCAAAAAATACGAGAAGTGAAAACTAACTGAAACCATTGTGGAGGGTGAGACTTGGGTGAAAAGAATAAACCAATTGTGCTGAGATTTAGTTTGGGCTTTCTGGACTTTATTTTGTGCAGATGATTTCTTAGAATCCTTGCGGATTCTTTTTATAATCGCTGTTACG
>JUUF01000254.1 GCA_001058355.1 Carnobacterium maltaromaticum | reverse complement strand
TGAAAGAAGAGTTGGCAGAACTCCTTCATCACGAACAAAAACATATTCTGGAGCATATCCAAGCATCAACCATTAAGGGGGATAATGGAATCATTGGTGCCGGCCTGCTCGTTATAGAATAGCAAACGATAGAAAATGCTAGGATTGCCCTAGCGTTTTTTATTTTTTGCACCTTTGCCCTTCAGCGATGGGAGATAAACTATTTTTGATTGATTCATTATGGAATAAGGTTATCAATTATCGAAAAAACATCAGTTTATTGAAAGAATA
>JUUF01000029.1 GCA_001058355.1 Carnobacterium maltaromaticum | reverse complement strand
GGTGAAACTTTTGGCGCAGAGTTAATTGCCAATCGTTTGCTCAATGGCGTGAAAAATGATAAAGAACAAACTAGTGTTCAAGGCGTGAAAGCTGATTTTGCGGGAGAAAAAGCTTACTTAATAAAAGCAACATTCTCCGATGGTAAAACTATGTTCGAATGGATTCTCCAAAAAGGGGATATCGTTTACGTAGTCTCAATCGAAGGTACAGAAGACATGGTTAAATCGTTAAGACCAGTTTTTGAACAATCTTGGGGCTTA
>JUUF01000253.1 GCA_001058355.1 Carnobacterium maltaromaticum | reverse complement strand
GACAGAGCGTTGAAACAATTTCAAAAGGATATTAACTACGGACAAATTGAAGAGATGAGCTATAACGAACGATTCGCTTTCTTGTTAGGTTTCGAAGCATCGTTAAAAGCGATAGAAGGAGATGGAACAAAATGACATTCATTAAATTAACAGACACGGGCGGTAAACCATTGCTTTTGAAATATGAATTGATTGAATCGGTAACTCCATGCATTCGTAGGGTTCGCTATCCAGATATAGGAATGTCTGAAATAAAAGAATGCGGAACAACAATCAAATTAACAAACGGTAATGAATATACAATGGAAAAATCGGTAGAAGAAGTTTTGAAAATGATTAATGGAGTAGAGGACACAAAATGACAAATCTAGAAACACTAAAACAACAAACAGCAGACATGGAAGCAAAGCTAAAAGAAATGAAAGCAGAAATCGAACGAATGGAAAACGGGTGGGAGATGAAATGCCCGTATAGAGAAGGGGATAGATTTTATCTTGTTAATCCTAGAGGTTCAGTTAAATTTGTTTTTTGGGATAATTGTGTTTCTAATAAAAAATCATTTAATCAGGGCAACATCTTCCCAACTCGAAAAGCAGCCGAACTAGAATCAAAACGCAGAAACCTACTCACACGCTTTAGAGCGTTTAGAGATGAGTGTAATGGTGACTGGAAGCCCGATTGGAGAAAAAATGAAGCAAAGTATTATTTTTATATTTCAAGTACAGATGGTGAAATAGGAATTAACGATATTTATTTTTATG
>JUUF01000252.1 GCA_001058355.1 Carnobacterium maltaromaticum | reverse complement strand
GGTCTAACAATGATTAGACAAACTAAGAAACTGTTTCTTGGTCTCTTCTCTCTTGGCGCAATTTTTGTGATTGCTGGATGTGGACAGAACCAAGCTTCAGACCAAAATGCCAATAACGCGCAACAAGCGCAAGCACAACAAGAACAAAAAGATACAAATAATATTGCTGGTGAATGGGAATCCGTATTTGAGCTTGAATCGATTCAAACAGCTTTTTCCCCATTTGATATGAACTCTTATACATTTAAAAAATTTATTGAAGCCTTTAAAGATTTCAAGATGAAATTCTCCGTTGATGGCACAAACGTTAAGCTAAGCTATCAATATGACTCGAAGAAATTTGCCAAAGCTTACTACGATATTTCTAAGGATAAGAAAAAAATGACAGAAGACGCATTTGTTAGCCGTTATATTAACGGACAAACAGAGTTCGTGCAAAACTTCAAGAAATATAAAGCGTCAATGGATACATCAACTGGAACTTACAGCTATGAAGCTACAGGAACGGTTGACGAAAGTGCGAAGACTGTCACATTCGACGAAGGGATCATCATTCTTGACTCTTTCCCTCTAACGACAGCGGGTAAAGATCATAGATTAGATCCAGCAACTTACAACTATGAAGTAAAAGACGGCATCTTGACCATCTACGCCGATATGAAGACGAAGGATAATCTTCCTGTTCATTTTGAACTGACTTTCAAACGCGTACCAAGTGCAGAAAAGAAATAGAAAGGAGATGCGACCATGTTTAAACAATACTTAAAACCATTATTCATTGCTGGCTGCTCTCTTTTAATGCTTGCCGGCTGCGGAAACCAAACTGCTACTACAACAACTACAACAAC
>JUUF01000251.1 GCA_001058355.1 Carnobacterium maltaromaticum | reverse complement strand
AATTCACATTGGTTATGATTTCCTACTATTGCCACAATAACCCCGAGGAGTTTTATTTGATTTGCACTATTTTTCTAGTAACCTTCTGTGGAGAGAAGGGAAATAGTGCTGAAAAAAACTTTGGAGTTCTAATAACCTTCTATAGAGGGAAAAAGAAACAGCTATTACGAATTCGATCGTAATAGCTGTTTTGTCTATTTTCTTACTCGTTTTAGTGCTTCTTTGAAGAGTGGGTAAACGATTGGAACTGCGACTACTGTGAAAATAGCTGACCCAAACGTTCCTGTAATTTTATTAATGGCTTGAAGGAATGCAGGTTCTAATGCAAGGCCGCCGACAATCATTCCTCGTAAGAATGTGTATTTAATGATATTGACAATAATTTTTACAATGGCAGCAATAACACCGACTGTGATAATGTTCGTGATTTTGTCGTTTTTATTCATTGCTTTTTCGTATACAAGATGGATTACATAGCAGACGATTAATGATTCAAGAATCGTTAACCAAGCAACATCGGCGTAATTGTTAAGGATGTCGAAAAGCCCAAGACCGATTGAAGCGGCGATTGCTCCTTGTTTTGTTCCGAAAAGTAAGCATCCAATGACTACAAGCGCGTTTCCGAAATGAACGAACTGTGTTGTGAATGGCATTGGGATTCTAAAGACGCTAACTCCCAAATAAATTAAAGCTGCGAATAAGCTTGTTTGAACTAAATCTCTTAAATCTGTATTTTTCATAATGACACCTCAGTAGTAAATTTTGTGGTAAGCATTCCAAGTTTTTTCTCGATTGGAAGGCCAAATGGAATTTGTTCAGGTTGTTGGCTGCTTAATAGAAGCACTTCGTCGATAAATTGCAACGTGAATGATAGTGCGTCTTCTATAGGCATTCCTTGTAGGATGCATGCAGTCGCAAGAGCGGCGAGGGTATCGCCTGTTCCGTAAAAATGATGCGGATACTTTGTTTTATAGAAATCAAAGAATGAATCCGTCTCTTTGGTATAAAGTTGAACACCCGTAAACTCTTCGCTATCAGGGCAACCAGTAATGACAACGTGTTTTGGTCCAAGCAGGGCTAGTTTCTTGGCTAGTTCCCTTGTAAAGTCCATCGTGATTTTTCCAGAAGGATACGCCGTTTCGGTTAATAAGCAAGCTTCCGTAATGTTTGGATAAATTACTTGAGCATGTTGGATGAGTTTTCTCATCGCTTCAACATGTTCTGCCGTAAATCCACTATATAGATTTCCGTTATCCGCCATAATCGGATCGACAAAAATTTGTGTAGATTCAGGCAGTTTTTCAATAGTATCCATCATTAATTCAATTTGTTCCGCATTTCGAAAATATCCCGTTAAAACAGCATCTGGTTTTAGTTCCAATTCTTGCCATTGTGTTAAAGATTGCCTCATAAATTCGTTTTGCTCTGCAATCGCGATATTTTTGAATCCGCCTGTATGAGATGAAAGGAGCACCGTAGGCAGGAGCATCGTTTCAATTTGACAACAAGCAAAAATCGGGATAGCGGGAGCGAGTGCGACTTTGCCAATTCCAGGTAAGTCGTTTGCGATTAATATTTTTTTCATATCTATTCCTCGAGTTTCAATGTATCTGTATTGTAAAACGGGACAGGTGAGGATACAATAGGGATGAAAGCGAACTGTACCGGTACAGTGGAGGTGTGTCATGTATCAATACCAGCAATTAGCAAATGCATTAAAAGAGGAAATATTAAGTGGGAATCTACAGAAGGGGAATAAGCTTCCTTCAATTCGAGAACTAGTCGCAACCTACGGAGTGAATAAGGATACCGTACAAAGAGCCTTGCGTAGTTTAAAAGATGAAAGTTTTATCTATTCGAGAGAAAAAAGTGGCTATTATGTACTGAAAAATTCAGAGCCAAAGCCATTGGAGGAGTTCGAAGAAGACTATTCTCAACTTCCGATTGAAGATTTACGTATCTGTTTTAATCAATCGCTTGCCAGTGCGCATGATCTAAAGTTAACAAAAGAAGAACAAGCTTCTGGGATGGATGAATTGATTCAGGCATTAATGCCTACTTTAGAAGAGTATGGAGTGTATGCTACAAAGGAACAATTGGTCATAACGACTGGAACGCAACAAGCTCTCTATATTTTACTGCAGTTGATTCAAGGTAAAAAGGTGTTGCTCGAACAGCCAACGTATGCAAGGATGAATGAGTTGGTGAAGCACTTGAACATTCCTTACGAAACCATTGAACGTCAGATGGATGGTGAAATTGATTTAAACCGATTAGAGGAATTATTTGCAAATGGAGAGTTTTCGCTATTTTATACGATTTCCCGCTTTCATAATCCGCTTGGCGGAAGTTACAGTGAAGCTACCAAGAAAAAAATTGTGGAACTAGCAAGCAAGTACTCAGTGTATATTATCGAAGATGACTACATGGCAGATTTTGTCGAGGGTAATGCGACACCGCTTCATTATTATGATATGGACGGACGTGTTATCTACGTTAAATCGTTCTCGTCCATTTTATTCTCAGCTTTGAAAATTGGAATTGTAGTGTTACCAAAAGAGTTAGTTGAACTTTTTGCGATGCGGAAGTTATGGATGGATTATGATTCGAATGTGATGATGCAAAAAACATTTACGCTCTTTATTGAAAATGGAATGTTTTTGAAGCATCGTAAGGAAATGGTCGAAAATTATATTGAAAAAAGTAAACGCGCAAAAAAGTGGCTTTTATCATCAGGTGTCAGCGAAGGAATCCTTCATGGAACGCAATTGGTGTTTAAGAAAACACCGATAATGGCTGCCAAATTAAAAGAGATGAACCTGAAAGCAAAACCGCTTGATGAGTACTTTATCTCGAAAAATCCGCCGTCATTGGAACGGTTGGATTTGGCTAAAATCCGCGAAATTTAGGTAAAAAGAAAGGTTAACAATTTATCTAAAAAATTTGCAAATTTCATACTTATTTGGTATAGTTACTACAACAATAATCAATCTCTATAAGGGAGTAACTGGCAACCAATCGTTGCGATAATATCAACAGCAAGCGAATTCTCGCTGGTATTATCTTGAACAGTGAGACTTATGTTTGTTATCAATAGGATGATGGGCATAAGTCTCTCTTTTTATAGAAAAAGAAAAGGAGTGTATTTTGTTGGAACAACAAACAAAACACGTATATTTGCAGTCGGTCGAAGATGTATTTAAAGAAGTACAATCAAGTCCTTCTGGTTTAAGCTCTCAAGAAGCTGCATCAAGACTTGAAAAATACGGTGCGAACACATTACAAGAAGGTAAGAAAAAAACACTATTAGAAAAATTCGTGGATCAATTTAAAGATTTCATGATTTTAGTACTTTTAGTGGCGGCAGTTGTTTCGATGTTTGCTCACCAAGGCGACCCAGACCCAACGGATGCAATTATCATCTTAGCAGTAGTATTGCTTAACGCAGTTCTAGGGGTCTTCCAAGAGTCAAAAGCCGAGGAAGCAATCGAAGCGTTGAAGAAAATGGCTTCACCTGTAGCAAGTGTTTTACGTGATGGACACGTGGAACATATTAAAGGGGAAGACATCGTAGTCGGTGACGTTGTTATTCTTGAAGCTGGTGATGTTGTGCCAGCGGATATGCGTTTATTCGAAGTAAACACAGTGAAAATTGAAGAGTCAGCATTAACAGGGGAATCAGTTCCGGTTGATAAAGACTTAGTGATTCCTGCAGGGGATGAAGTGGGAATTGGAGATCGTACTAATATGGCGTTCTCAAGTACAAACGTAACTTACGGCCGTGCTGTTGGTGTGGTTACAAGTACTGGTATGAATACAGAAGTTGGTAAAATCGCTAATATGTTAGCGAACACTGAAGAAGGTAAAACACCACTTCAAGAAAACCAAGATGCTCTTGGTAAATGGCTAACAATCATGATTTTAGTGATTGCCGTGATTATCTTCTTGGTAGGGATGCTTCGAGGAAATGAATGGACTCATATGTTATTAACAGCGATTGCGATTGCCGTTGCTGCGATTCCAGAAGGGTTACCAGCCATTTCTACAATTATCCTAGCATTAGGAACTCAAAAAATGGCGCAACGTAACGCGATTGTTCGTAAATTGCCAGCTGTTGAAACATTAGGTGGCGTTGAAATTATCTGTTCGGATAAAACAGGTACATTAACACTTAACCAAATGACTGTTGAAAAAATGGTTTATGATAACGAAATCCATGATGCGTCAGAAGAAATTTCTAAAGACAACATCGCGCTTCGTGTAATGAACTTAGCCAACGATACTAAGATTTCTCAAGATAACTCATTATTAGGGGACCCAACTGAAACAGCAATGGTTCAATACGGTCTTGATAAAAACTATGATGTACGTGAAGAGTTAGTAAACATTCCACGTATTGCGGAAGTTCCGTTTGACTCAACACGTAAATTAATGACAACGATTCATCAATTAGAAGACGGTAAATATTTGGTTGCCACTAAAGGTGCTCCAGATATGTTATTAGACCGTGTAACGAAGATTGAAAAACATGGTGAGGTTTCTGCGTTTACTGAAGATGACCGCACAACATTAATGAAATTAAACAAAGAAATGGCCACTCAAGCGCTTCGTGTGTTAGCGATGGCATACAAAGTGATTGATACTCTACCTGAAACAGTGGACACAGATTCAATCGAACATGATTTAATCTTTGCTGGTTTAGTAGGGATGATTGACCCAGAACGTAAGGAAGCAGCGGCTGCGATTAAAGTAGCTCAATCAGCTGGTATCCGTACAATTATGATTACTGGGGACCACCGCGATACAGCCCAAGCGATTGCAAAACGTTTAGGCATCCTTCGTCCAGACCAAGAAGACGGAGTATTAACTGGTGGCGAATTAAACGATATTTCTGATGAAGAATTAGAACGTACTGTTGAAAATTACTCTGTATATGCTCGTGTATCTCCAGAGCATAAAGTTCGTATCGTAAAAGCTTGGCAAAAGAATGGTAAAGTTGTTTCGATGACAGGAGATGGAGTTAACGATGCTCCTTCACTTAAACAAGCCGATATCGGTGTTGGTATGGGGATTACAGGTACTGAAGTTTCTAAAGGTGCTTCAGACATGGTACTTGCCGATGATAACTTCGAAACAATCGTTGTTGCCGTTGAAGAAGGACGTAAAGTATTCGCGAACATCCAAAAAGCTGTTCAATACTTACTATCTGCAAACTTCGGTGAAGTAATGACAATGTTCGTTGCGACAATGGCTGGTTGGTCAATTCTAGAACCAATCCATATCTTATGGATCAACTTAGTAACAGACGTATTCCCAGCGATTGCTTTAGGTCTTGAAGAAGCGGAAGCAGATATCATGAACCACCCACCACGCGGTAAGGGCTCGAACTTCTTATCAAACGGTGTGTTACCAAGTATCTTCTACCAAGGTTTCTTCGAAGGTGGAATTACATTATTTGTATTCTGGTATGCAACTCATATTGCTAATTGGGGGAACCCAGTTGGTGAAACAATGGCGTTTGCAACATTAGGTTTAATCCAATTGTTCCACGCATTCAACGTGAAGTCAGTGTACAAATCACTTGGCACAGTTGGCGCGTTCAAGAACAAGTTGTTCAACTACGCAATCCTAGTATCAGCAGTAATGCTTTTAAGCGTAATGGTGATTCCAGGATTAACAACTGTATTTGATGTAGCAATTCTTACAGCGGAACAATGGTTGTTCGTAGTTGGAGCAGCATTCTCAATCGTTCCAATCGTAGAAATTGCCAAAGCAATTATGCGTGCAATGGGAATGGATAAAGACTAATTTAATAAGTATAACGAAGAAAGGTTCACCTCGTGTGAGCCTTTTTTTCGTATGTATTAATGAGAAGTAGACAGTCAAGCTTTTATTCATCTGTGTATTTTGCTAAAATATTCTAAGTAGATTGGAGTGTGGGAATATGGTCATTACAAAAATTGAGGCTCAGAAGAAAAAAGGCCGCTATAATATTTATTTGAATGATGCTTTTGCGTTTGGTGTCGACGAGGCAACGGTTGTAAAGTATGCCTTGTTCAAAGGGACAGAACTGACAAAAGAACAAATCGAAGAAATCCAACATGATGATTGTATTCAACAAGCCTATCAAAAAGCGTTGCACTTTCTGAACTTTAAGCTTCGTTCTACGAAGGAAGTTTATGAGAAATTAGAAAAATTAGAATTTGACGAAGAGATTATTAATGAAGTGCTTGGAAAATTACATGAACAGAACTTTATTAATGATACTTTTTATGCAGAAAGCTATCTCAATCAGGCAAAGTTTGTGACGTTTAAAGGACCTAAGTCAGTCGTTTTTGATTTACAAAAGAAAGGCATTAGCGATAAAGTCATTCAAACGGTGCTTGAAGGTTACACGCTGAGAGAGCAACTTGAAAATGCGATTCAAATTGCGCAGTCGTATTTAAAAGGGCAAAAACGAGTGACGCCAAAAGTGGCTAAGCAAAAAGTAAAAGTCTTTGTGATGCAAAAAGGATATTCGAAAGAAATCGCAGAAGAGGTTGTTCCGTTTTTATCGTTTGAAGCGCAAAGCGAGATGGAAGCAGAATTAGCGGTGAAGGAGATTGCAACGATTTACCGACGCATCGCCAAAAAATATGAAGAGAATGAATCGACGCTCTGGTATCAAATCAAAGGGAAGTTGTATCAAAAAGGATTTACTTCTAGTGTGATTGAACAGGCCATTGCGCAGTTTGAAATGGAGAAAGAAGAATGGATTTAGCCGATATTGGCGTAAAAATGTGGGACGAGGAGAAAATCAAGCGCTTCAGAAAAGCATTGCTTGATTGGTACGACAAAGAAAAACGAGACTTGCCTTGGAGAAGAACGAGTAATCCGTACGCTATTTGGGTGAGCGAGATTATGCTCCAACAAACCAGAGTGGATACAGTCATTCCATATTACGAGCGTTTCTTAGCGACGTTCCCAACGGTAAAAGATTTGGCGGAGGCTCCAGAAGACGTATTGTTGAAATGCTGGGAAGGGCTAGGCTATTATTCGCGCGTTCGCAACATGCAAAAAGCAGCGATTCAAGTCATGGAGGAGTTCGGTGGTGTATTTCCCAATACCTATGAAGGAATTCTTTCGTTAAAAGGGATTGGACCGTATACGGCAGGTGCGATTGCTAGTATCGCTTTTGGATTGCCAGAGCCTGCCGTGGATGGCAACTTGATGCGTGTG
This sequence comes from Carnobacterium maltaromaticum, assembly GCA_001058355.1. Classification (GTDB taxonomy): domain Bacteria; phylum Bacillota; class Bacilli; order Lactobacillales; family Aerococcaceae; genus Granulicatella. Next base: position 3,125 of record JUUF01000251.1, on the reverse strand, counting down.
ATTAGTCGATTGTTTGAAGTGAATTTAGACATTGGGAACCCAAGTAATCGTTGGGCGTTTCAAGAAATTGCAGAAATTTTAATTGACCCCAAACGTCCAGGAGATTTTAATCAGGCTCTGATGGATTTAGGCTCAGATATCGAATCTCCTGTAAATCCGCGCCCCGAAGAGAGTCCTGTAAAGGAATTTAGTGCAGCGTATCAAAATGGAACGATGCATATTTATCCGATTAAGAAGCCGAAGAAGAAACCAACGCCGATGAAATGGCGAGCGTTTATTATTCAAGATGACAAAGGTCGTTTCTTAGTAGAGAAGAATACGCAAGCAGACCTGCTAAGTGGATTTTGGCATTTCCCATTAATTCGTGATTTCAGTACAGTGGGAGAATCGATTGATTTATTTGAAGGAATTGCCGAAGAAAATTCGACTTACGAAATTAACCAGAACATCCCGCTGGAAGTTCAATTCGAGAGTTTATATAAAATGAAGCTTCAACCAACTCGCATTTTACCGAAAACCGTAAAACATATTTTCAGTCACCAACGCTGGGATATTGAATTGCAATGTGCAACGGCTTCAGGAGCGCTAGAGCAGCATGCAACGCGTACGCTCCAATGGGTCACAAAAGAAGAAATGGCACAACTGCCACAGTCAAGAGTGCAAGGAAAGATGTGTGAGTTACTCGCTTCTCAAGAGCTTTTATAAGAATGGGCGCCGTAAATCTGATTTTTGTTCACAGAATGGTAGAAATATGCTATACTACTAGTGATTTGAAATAACTAAGAGTTTACTCTTAAATAGATATAGAAAGTTGGATATAGTGGTGCAGAATCCCAGAGAAGGAGAATTCATCACTGTCAAGAGTTATAAACATGATGGTAGTCTTCATCGCACTTGGCGCGACAGCATGATTTTGAAGACAAGCGACCAAGCAATTATCGCTTGTAACGATCATACTCTTGTGACTGAGTCCGACGGTAGAAGATGGTTGACGAGAGAGCCAGCGTTATTGTATTACCATAAACATTATTGGTTCAATGTCGTAACGATGATTCGTCAAAAAGGAATTTCTTACTATTGTAATTTGGCTTCACCTTATGTATTAGATGCAGAAGCGTTGAAGTATATTGATTACGATTTAGATATTAAGATTTTCCCGGATGGCGAAAAGAGATTGCTAGATGTCGATGAATATGAATTGCATCGCCGTCAAATGCACTATTCAAAAGAGATTGATCAAATCTTGAAGGCAAACGTTGAGATTCTTGTGGATTGGATCAATAACAAAAAAGGGCCGTTCTCGCCTGAATATGTCGATTTATGGTATGAAAGATATATTCAATTAACCTATCGTAAATCATAACTCATGATAGCTGAGTTGAAAGAGCAAGTAGCTAAGGCTGCTTGCTTTTTGTTTTTGTGGGATAAATTTTGAAAACTTTCTATTAATAGACAAGAGCTTTTGGTAAAATAAGGCTAGAGTTAAGGAGGGGATTCCCATGTCAAAAATCAAAGAGTTACAACTGAGTTCAGATATCCGTGGTATTGCTATTGGAACAGAAGAGTTTGATGCAACGTTAACGGTAGAAGAGAGTCGTTTAATCGCGAGTGCTTTTGTAAAATGGCTACAGAAACGTTATCCATCTAAAAAGGTTATGGAATTAGTCGTTGGAATTGGGCGCGATAGTCGTATTAGTGGCCCGGACTTAACAAGAGAATTTATTCAAGTGTTGTCGGCTTTTGACGTTCGCGTGATTGATTTTGAAATGGCGACAACTCCAAGTATGTTTATGGCAACGCAGTTTGAAGAATTCAACTGCGATGCAACCGTGATGTTTACTGCTAGTCATTTACCTTTCTACTATAATGGTTTGAAATTCTTCACACGTGAAGGTGGATTAGAGTCTAGTGATATTCGTGACATCATTGCTTTAGTAGACGAGAAAGAAGAAGTCCTCCAAGTACCTGTTTCTACTATAGAAGTAAAAAGTATTTTTGAACGATATAGCAATCACTTAGTAGAGTTGATTCGTAAAGGGAGCGGTAGCGAGAAAGAAAAACCGCTCGAAGGTCTTCATATTATTGTAGACGCTGGAAATGGTGCTGGTGGTTTCTATGCGGAAAAGGTGCTAGAAGTATTAGGTGCTAACACGAAAGGTTCACAGTTCCTAGATCCTGATGGAACATTCCCAAATCATATTCCAAACCCAGATAATAAAGAAGCGATGGAAAGTATTAAGAATCAGGTGCTTGCGGTCGGTGCGGATTATGGTGTGATTTTTGACACCGATGTGGATAGAGCTGCAGTCGTTACAGGAGATGGAGAGTTGCTTAATAGAAATAATCTGATTGCAGTGCTTAGTGTAATTGCCATTAGTGAACACCCTGGAACTACAATCGTGACGAACTCACCTACAACTGAACACTTGAAGAGATTTATTACAGAACTAGGCGGCCATCAATATCGTTACATTTCTGGGTACCGTAATGTTATCAATAAAGCTATCGAGTTAAATAAAGCTGGTACGGATTGTCAATTAGCGATTGAGACTAGTGGACATGCAGCCTTTAAGGAAAATTACTTCCTAGATGATGGCGCGTATGTAGTGGCGAAGATTTTAATGCTTCTTCCAAGATTGCTTGAACGCGGAGAAACATTGGATTATTTAATCAAACAATTAGTACAACCAAAAGAAGTTGTTGAAGTTCGCTTTAAGATTGAAACAGAAGATTTCAAAACTTATGGCAATGAAGTTATTAAAGAATTTCCGCAGTGGATTCCACAAGACTGGGTCGTAAATCCAGAAAACGAAGAGGGAGTTCGGATAGATTTCAAAGGTGAGTACGGAGATGGATGGTTATTATTACGCATGAGTTTACATGAACCGCTACTCGTTCTTCAAATTGAAAATGATTTAGTTGGATATCAAAAGAAGATTCTAGAAACGATTCAAAAAATCATGAACCGTTATCCAAAAATCAATCAAAATAAGCTCGAAGCTTTACTAAAATAAAGAACTAAAAAAGATACAGTTTGCAGATTCTGTGAACTGTATTATTTTTTTAGAATTCTACGTCTTTTCAGTTGCAAACCTTCTTTGGTTGTGATAAATTAATATCACTGT
>JUUF01000250.1 GCA_001058355.1 Carnobacterium maltaromaticum | reverse complement strand
GATACTGCTACTAAGAGACTCAGACAGTTGGTGAGAAGGTTCGACGCTGAAATAGCTTATGACTTCGAATTTGTTCACGGAAAGATACATCGAAAACTAATTCACATCTATAAAAAGATTGGTGAAGATAAAAAAGTCCGATTGGAAGTTGGAAGAGAAGTTTCAAACGTTAAAAGAACCATCTCGATTGAGAATTTAGCGACTAC
>JUUF01000249.1 GCA_001058355.1 Carnobacterium maltaromaticum | reverse complement strand
GTTTTAAGTTCATTTTAAGTTCGCTTCGTATACTAAAACCATCAAGAAAAGGAATCGAGGAAAACGAGATGGAAAAGAAAAGACAATGGTTATTGACGACAACATTATTTATCTCACTAGGGTTGGCCGCTTGCGGATCGCAAAGCGTATTAAGCCAAGCCGACGCAAATACTCAAACAACAACAAAGACATCGACAACTTCAACTACGCAGACGGCTTCTTATTTTTAAGCAAGCGACTTAACAGCGACTTATGATGAAAGTAAAGCTTCAAAAATTTCGCTGCAAGGAACGACAGCAACTGCTTCAGGTGAAGGGGCAACGGTCAATGGAAGCACGGTTGAAATTACAAAAGCCGGAACCTATATCGTCGAGGGAACGGCTTCGAAAGTTCAATTGAAAGTCGCAGCAGGTAAGGAAGATGAAGTCCAAATCGTCTTCAAGAATGCAACATTAAAGAATACAGAAGCTCCATTACTCGTCGATACGGCTAAAAAAGTGATTTTAACATTAGCTGATGGAACGAAAAATGAAGTGGCCGATGAATCAACGTCAACGGTAAAAGGAGCCATCTACTCAGATAGCGACTTGACGATTAACGGGAAAGGATCATTAACCGTGAATGGTGCCGCAAGCAATGCGATTAAATCAAAAGACGGCATTCGCATTGTGGATGCGACAGTCACAACAACCGCGAAAAAACACGGGATTGCAGCGAACGACTTCGTGAACGTATCGGGTGCGACATTGAACTTATCAGCCGATGAAGACGGGATTCACTCAGACAATGAGGATGATGTATTGTTAGGCAATATTTACTTGGTGGATACAACTATCACAGTGAATGCCGGGGACGATGGAATTAATGCTTCGAATACGATGCTGATCGACGAAGGTGCAACCATCGACGTCCAAAAGAGTGAAGAAGGTCTTGAAGCTCGATTGATTCATCAAGTTGGTGGAACGATTACCGTGAAATCTTCTGACGATGGATTGAATGCGAAAGACTGGACGTTAGAATCTTCTGACGAGCAAGGCCCAGGCCAACAAACGAAGAAAGTAAAATCTGAAGCCACAAATGCGAAAAACTTAGATCAAGCAGGCGATGTGAAGATTGTCATCGATGGTGGAACGTTAACCGTAGACGCTGAAGGTGACGGCCTTGATGCCAACGGATCAATTGAGATTAACGGCGGGACAGTCGTTGTCAATGGTCCAACAAGCGGAGCGAACGCAGCTCTTGACTATGACGACAACGCAACACTAAACGGTGGTACTGTACTCTTTGTCGACAATGGACAAATGACAATGGGATTCGGTAGCGACTCTAGTCAAGCTTTCCTAATGGCAAGTGTTCAAGGAACGGCTGGCACAACCGTTGAAGTAGTCGACTCATCTGGTAAAACAGTCGCAAGCTCAAAAGCTTCTAAGTCATTCTCAACGGTATTAATCAGTAGTCCAGATACTAAAGATGTCGAAAAATATACCATTAAAGTCGGATCAAACTCAACAACGGCTACAGCCTCTAAACAAGCCACTAATATCGGTGGCGGACCTGGTGGCGGCCAACCAGGTCAAGGAGGTCCAGGAGGACAACCAGGACAAGGCGGAAGACCAGGAGGCTGATAAGACGGATTAGAATTTATAGAAAATCTTGAAAGGGGTGAGTCCACCAAAATATGAAATCGAATGATGAATTTGAGATTAGTACTTTAACAAGTGAGGTGGAACACTATGGAGTAAAGAAAATTAAAGAAGTTAAAAAGTTGTTTAGACAGAAAGGGGTGATTCCACCAAAATACTAAGTCAATGAGACCGTTCAAACGTTAGACGACAATCAGGAGTCCAAAATGTAACAACAACTCTCAAAAAAATAACAAAAACTACAGCACACAAAACCAAAAAAACGGGGTATTATCTCAGCTATCGAAAGCTTAACTGAGACAACACCCCGTTTTCATGTTATATTATCTAACATAAGAGGTAAGGGCAGTTTTGACAAAAGATGAAACTTTTATTTACAATAACCCTATAAAGGAGGAAGACAGATGGGTGAAAAGGAATTACGACGTTCACTAGCCGTCTTTCCAATCGGAACAGTCATGAAGCTGACCGATTTATCAGCACGACAAATTCGCTATTATGAAGAACAGCGCTTGGTCATCCCGGAACGCTCTGAGACGAACCGACGTATGTATTCTTTGAATGATGTCGATCGCTTATTGGAAATTAAAGATTATTTGGCCGATGGATTAACCATTATGGCCATTCAGAAGATTTTCAATAAGAATACAAATCCCGTATCGAAGGAAAGCGTAAAAGAGGCGCTGACGGATGAGGATGTCCGACGAATCTTCTACGACGAGATTATGCATATTAGCCGTTTGTCTGGCGGCGAGAAATGGAACTTATAGGAGGAAACCAATGATTACACATGAAGAGATTAGAAGACAGGTAGAAGAGAAAGATGTTCGTTACTTACGATTGATTTTCACAGATATCCTAGGAACGATTAAAAATGTAGAAGTACCAATTACGCAATTAGATAAAGTATTGGCCAACAAAATGATGTTCGATGGTTCTTCAATTGAAGGATTCGTTCGTATCGAAGAAAGTGATATGTACTTATATCCAGACCTTTCAACTTGGGTGGTTTTCCCATGGAGCAGCAAACACGGTACAATCGCACGCTTAATCTGTGATGTTTACAAACCAGATGGAACGCCATTTGCGGGAGATCCTCGTTCAAACTTAAAACGTGTGTTAAACGAAATGAAAGAGTTAGGCTTCTCAAACTTCAACTTAGGGCCAGAGCCAGAGTTCTTCTTATTCAAAATGGATGAAAATGGCGAACCAACCCTTGAAGGAAACGACCAAGGAAGTTACTTCGACTTAGCACCAATCGATCTTGGGGAAGAATGCCGTCGCGAAATCGTTCTTGAGTTAGAAAAAATCGGGTTTGATATCGAAGCAAGTCACCATGAAGTAGCACCAGGTCAACACGAAATCGACTGGAAATACTCAGATGCAGTAGCTGCTTGTGATAACATCCAAACATTTAAACTTGTCGTAAAAACAATTGCACGTAAACATGGATTACATGCGACATTTATGCCAAAACCAGTATTCGGAATTGCTGGTAGCGGAATGCACTTCAACCTATCATTATTTGATAAAGATGGAAACAATGCGTTCTATGATGAAAATGGCGATCAACGTCTAAGCGACACTTGCCGTCACTTCATCGCTGGGGTTATGAAACACGCCAAAGCTCTAACTGCCGTATGTAACCCAACCGTAAACTCATACAAACGTTTAGTTCCAGGATACGAAGCGCCTGTATATATTGCATGGTCAGCACGTAACCGTTCACCGCTAATCCGTATTCCAGAATCTCGTGGTATATCAACTCGTATTGAATTGCGTAGCGTGGATCCATCTGCGAACCCATATTTAGCAATGGCTGCGATTTTAACAGCTGGTCTTGAAGGGGTTAAAGAAAAAATGGAAGTTCCTGAAGCTATCGACCGCAACATCTATGCGATGTCTGCTCGCGAACGTAAAGAAGCTGGAATCGATGATTTACCAGGAACATTAAACGAAGCGATTGAATACTTGAAACAAGACGAAACGGTTCAATCAGCACTAGGAAGTCATATCCTAGACAACTTCATCGAAGCAAAACGTTTCGAATGGGCTGCTTACCGTAGCCAAGTTTCACAATGGGAATTAGACCAATACTTGAAACTATTCTAAAAATGAAACGGAGAGTGCACTCACAAGGTGCGCTCTTTTTATGTTTAAAGAAGCGACTTTTATAAGACCGTCTTCTACTGATACGTAAAGCTTTTTCTTTGTTAAAGTTTTGACATATTTTGCTGAAAATGTAATACTGGTAAGGAAACGTAAAAAGGAAAGAGAGTGCTCACATGTATATAAAAGAGATGTCGAATGCGTTAGAAGAGTATCATGCTTTTATGGAAACACAAGCCAACAGAACAGTTTTTCAAACGCCTGAATGGGGCGAAGTGAAGACAGATGGCTCATGGACAAGAGATGTACTTCTTGTCATGTCTGATAATCATGAACCTGTTGCGGCTGCGATGATTCTTTATCGTAAATTACCAGGTGTGAATAAGTTTTTAGCATATGCACCGCGCGGAATCGTAACCGACTATACAAATGCTGAACAATTAAAATCAGTCTTTGCGACTTTAAAAGTGTATTTGAAAGCTAAAAATGCATTTGGTTTGAAAATTGACCCAGAATTACAATGGCGTGAATGGACAAACAAGTTCGAAATGGTTGAAGGTGGATTCAATAACGAAGAATACCGCAAAAACATTTTAGCGGCTGGATTCGTAGAACGACCAATGGACTTAGGGTTCGATGGAATCCAACCACGTTTAACAATGATTTTACCGTTGAAGGACGAAGGAAAAGGCATCGTCGAAACGTTCAATAAGAAAGAACGTTATAAAGTGAATGTAGCGAAGAAACAAGGGGTTGTTTGCTACAAGGGAACACTTGAAGATATGCCAATCTATGATGAGTTAAATAAGATTACGGCTGAACGTGACAAATATGTGGCGCGTAGCATCGAGTATTTAACAACAATGTATCAACACCTTCATCCTAAAGGCATGGTGGATTTATACTTTGCGAAAGTGGACTACAATGTGCAATTAGCATTTGCGACAAACCGCTTAGAAACAGCGCAAAAAGAATTCGATAAGTTAACAGGACAATTGGAAACATTGAATAATCCAAAACGTATCGAGAATGTTCAAAAGCAAATCGAATCATTGAAAGTCAACATTGCTAAATACGAAAAAGAAATCGAACGCGTGAAAGGTGACTTAGAACAGTATCCAGAAGGAAAAGTCGTCAGCGGAGCGTTTGTTGTAACATACTTAGATAAAGCGTACTACTTATATGGCGCGAACATCACTGACGATGGTGGATTGAATGCGAACAAGGCGCTTGTGTCTTGGATCATGCAAACTCTTTATGATGAAAAAGGCATTCGTTCGTTTGACTTCTTTGGAGTTTCTGAAGACCAAGAACATCACGGCGGAATTAACGGATTCAAGCAATCATTTGACCCAGAGTTAGTGGAATATATCGGTGAATTTGATATGCCGATTTCGAAGATCTGGTTCGAAATGTTCCATACATGGGCACCAAAAGCCGTGAGCTTGAAAAATAAATTACTAGTAAGACGTAGAAAATAGCAAGAAGAGGCTGGAAAGAGTTCCGGCCTTTTTTATCTCTTCTAGGAGAAGGTTTTATATAGGAAAGAACTTAGTGTGTACTTGACAAAGTAGGTTCATTTCCTTATGATTAAATAGATATGGATTTATAGAAAGTAGTGAAAATATGGCTCAGAAAAAAGCGGCGTTAGCTTGTAGCGTATGTGGTTCAAGAAACTATACGATTACGCTTGGACAAAATCGACGAGTAGAACGTCTAGAAATTAAAAAATTCTGCAAGTATTGCAACAAACAAACACTACATCGCGAAACAAAATAAAAGGAAGAGGAGATTCGAAATGCGTTTTTTATCAAATGTGATTAAAGAGATGAAAAAAGTTACTTGGCCAACAGGTAAAGAAGTAAACAAATATACAATTACAGTAATTATGACAGTGCTTGCTGCACTATGCTTCTTTGCAGTAGTGGACTATGGAGTGCATCAACTCATTACATTCCTTTTAAAATAATAGTACTTTAAAGTGATTAGTGATATACTAAGAGCAGTTGAAAAAAACCTTCGCTTATGAAGGTTTTTTTGTATGGAAAAATGTTGTCAACACTCAAGGAGGAGTATCAATGGAAAAAGAATGGTATGTATTGCACACTTATTCAGGTTATGAAAACAAAGTTAAATCAAATTTACTATCACGTATCCAAAGTATGGGTATGGAAGAAAATATCTTCCGCGTGATTTCACCTGAAGAAGAGGAAGTAGAAGTAAAAGACGGTAAAACAAAAACAACTGTTGAAAAAACTTTCCCTGGTTATGTATTAGTTGAAATGGTCATGTCAGACCAAGCATGGTATGTCGTTCGTAACACTCCAGGCGTAACTGGTTTCGTTGGTTCACACGGTGCAGGTTCAAAACCATCTCCATTATTACCAGAAGAAGTAGAAGCCATCTTAGGACGTATCGGTGAAAAAGTTCATGCTCCAGTTGATCTACACGTATCTGTTGGAGACTACGTAATCATTACAGAAGGTGCCTTCAATGATATGAGCGGTAAAGTAGTAGAACTTGACCACGAAAAACAAAAAATTAAAGTGGCGATTGAAATGTTCGGTCGTGAAACAATTGCAGACTTAGAGTTCCACCAAGTGAAAGAAGATGACTCTTATTAACATGTACCCTACAATGTTAGAACGATTTATTCGCTATGCGAAAATCAATACGCGTAGTGATTTAAAATCAACAACGATTCCTACGACAAAGAGTCAATGGGAATTTTTAGAAATGCTTCGTGACGAGTTAGTGGAGTACGGCTTTACAAAAGTAGAACTTGATCCAGAGGACAGCTACTTAGTGGCGCTCCTCCCAAGTAACTTGGAAGAAGGAAGTACAGCTCCTGCGATTGGGTTTATCGCCCACGTCGATACCGCAGATTTCAATGCTGAAAATATCAATCCACAAATTCACGAGAATTATAACGGGGAAGATGTAGTGCTCCATGCCGAGAAGAATTTGGTGATGACGGTCAGCGAGTTTCCAAGTTTGAAAAACTACGTTGGCGAAACATTAATTACGACAGACGGAACAACATTGCTAGGTGCCGACGATAAGGCAGGACTTGTTTCTATATTAGAAGCGTGCTTGTACTTAATGGCGCATCCAGAAATTCCGCATGGCGATATTTGGTTAGCGTTTGGTCCAGATGAAGAAATCGGAAAAGGCGCACACCGTTTCAAAGCAGAACGTATGCCTGCAAAATTTGCCTATACTTTAGACAGTGGCGTCGTAGGGAAACTAGAGTATGAAACGTTCAATGCGGCTCGTGCAGTGGTGACGATTCATGGGACAAGTGTTCACCCAGGGCAAGCTAAAGATGTGATGGTGAATGCTTTGGCAGAAGCGGCGAAACTATTTGCACGCATGCCAGAAGACGAAGTGCCTGAACGTACGAGTGGGTACGAAGGCTACTTTATGTTATCGAAACAATCAGGCGACATCGGTAAGGTTGAATTGGAATATATTATTCGCGATCACTCGATGGAGAAATTCGAAGAGAGAAAAGCGCAGTTCCAACAAATCGTTGATGCGCAAAATGCAACATATGATGTACCTCGTATCGAATGCACGATTTACGATGAGTACTATAATATGTACGAAATCTTAAAAGACGATATGACTTCGGTTGAAGTAGCGATTGCAGCTTATAAAGAATGTGGCATTACGCCAGACATTCAACCATTCCGTGGAGGAACGGATGGATGTATTATTACCTATAAAGGAATTCCAACTCCAAACCTTTTTACCGGAGCAGAAAACCTTCATGGGCAATACGAATTCGTAACTCTCGAAAGCATGCAAAAAGCCAGCGACGTTGTATTAAAAATTATTGAATTAGTCCAAAGAAAAACGGTTGAGTAATACTCAACCGTTTTTTTCTATATATATAAGAAAGAAGAAAAGATAATAAGTATGCTGAAAACAGGTTTTTTTTATGATAAAAAAAATATATTGAGAAAGTTTGGCACTGACCCCCGTAAA
>JUUF01000248.1 GCA_001058355.1 Carnobacterium maltaromaticum | reverse complement strand
AAATTAAAACAAGAAGAAGTCGCTAACCGTGTCGGCAAGAGCCGTTCATATGTGGCCAACTTCTTACGTTTATTAACATTGCCAGTTCCTGTGCAAGAACTCGTTCAAAGCGGAGAGTTATCAGCAGGACATGCACGTACTTTACTTGGATTAAAAGACCAAACGAAAATCTTACCAGTCGCTAAAAAAGCGGTGAAGGAAGGCTTAACGGTTCGTGCCTTGGAACAACTCGTTCAATCCATTAATGAACCAGCCAAAAAAGTGGTTAAAAAGGTAGCGAAACCGAAAAAATCCATGTATATCGTTGAATCAGAAGAACGCTTGATGGATAAATTCGGAACAAGCGTGCAAATCGTCGAAAAAGGCGAGCGTGGAAAAATCGAGATTGAATACCTTTCTCAAAAGGATTTAACACGTATTTTAGAAGTATTAGAAATCGAATTAGACGATTAAAAGGAGTCTGTATGAAAGCAGGAACAACGTATCAATTACACGATCATGTGGAAATGAAAAAGCCGCATGCGTGCCAAACGAATTCCTGGGAAATCATCCGTATGGGGATGGACATTCGTATCAAGTGTGATCACTGTGGTCAAATGGTCCTTATGCCAAGACGGGAATTCGAGAAGAAGATGAAAAAGGTCACTGTAGTAGCGGCCGAAGAAAACAAATAAAGAAAGAGTGTGACAAATGGCCTTAACAGCTGGAATCGTCGGCTTACCAAACGTTGGGAAGTCAACATTATTTAATGCAATTACAAAAGCAGGGGTCGAAGCAGCGAACTATCCGTTTGCGACGATTGACCCAAACGTCGGAGTGGTAGAAGTGCCAGACCTTCGTTTACAAAAACTAACAGAATTAGTGAAACCAAAGAAAACTGTCCCAACGACATTTGAATTTACAGATATCGCGGGAATCGTGAAAGGCGCAAGCCGCGGGGAAGGTCTTGGAAACAAATTCTTAAGCCACATCCGTCAAGTAGATGCGATTTGCCAAGTAGTTCGTTGTTTTGAAGACGAAAATATTACACACGTGGCTGGGAAAGTAGACCCAATCGCCGACATCGAAACGATCAACCTAGAGTTAGTGTTGGCCGACCTTGAGTCAGTGGACAAACGTATCGCTCGTGTGGCAAAAATTGCGAAAACAAAAGATAAAGACGCGGTTGCTGAACTTGCAGTCTTAGAAAAAATCAAACCTGTGTTAGAAGAAGGAAAATTAGCACGTACGATTGAATTCACAGACGAAGAACTTCCAATCGTGAAAGGCTTATTCCTTTTAACAACAAAACCAATGCTTTACATCGCAAACATCTCTGAAGATGACGTGATGGAAGGCGGCCATAACCAATATGTGCAATTAGTAGAAGACTATGCTGCAAAAGAAGATGCAGAAGTCGTAGTCATCTGTGCGAAAATCGAAGAAGAGGTAGCCGAATTAGAGGAAGAAGAGAAACAAGCCTTCTTAGAAGAAATGGGTATCGAAATCTCAGGGTTAGATATCTTAATCCAAAAAGCATACCACTTATTAGGGTTAGCGACTTACTTTACAGCGGGTGAACAAGAAGTGCGCGCGTGGACATTCCGCCGCGGTATGAAAGCTCCGCAATGTGCGGGAATCATCCACTCAGACTTCGAACGTGGATTTATCCGTGCCGAAACTGTAGCCTACGCAGACCTACTGGAATACGGTAGTATGACGGCTGCAAAAGAAAACGGAAAAGTTCGTCAAGAAGGTAAAGAATATGTCGTGCAAGATGGCGACGTAATGCTCTTTAGATTTAATGTATAAGGTTATCGGAGGATTGTAGCATGTCAGAACAAAACGTACAAGAAGAAGTAGTAGTGTCAGTAGACTCTCTAAAAGCAGAATTAACAAATAAAAATGAACAATACATCTATCAATTAGAACGCGCATTGAAAGAAGCTGGATTTGACGAAGCGCAAATCGAAAAAGAATTATCAGTAATGCTTCCAGAAATCGTTGAAAAACAAAAAGCGGGTGTGACTGCTCGTCAATTGTTCGGTACGGTAACAGAACGCGTTCAATCAATCGTAGCTGGGCCAACAAAAGACCCAGACGCAAAATCACCAGACTGGCAAATTGCCGTTGACGGAGGACTTTTAGTCGGCGGATTATTCGCTCTTGTGACAGGGGTGATGTTGATGTTAAACCCAAGCGCAGATACGCAACCAATGGGACTCTTCACACTTCTCATCAACTTTATCGCAGGGGCATTTGTGATGCTTGCGATTTCTAAAAACGCGCCTAAATTTGACAATCCAAAAGGTCAACGCGGCTATATCCGTTACTTAGTGGTAAGTACGGTTGCGATGGTTGCTTGGTTAATCTTAGTGGTGTTAAGTCAACAATACATCCCATCTGTGATTAATATTGTGATGGGTTACGAGTGGTACTTACTCATCGGGGCTGCGGCTCTTGCTGGTAAATTCTACTTGAAGAAGAAATTAAATATTGTCGGATCAGTAATGTAAGAAACGAAAACAATCTGTGTGACGGTGACGGCGGAATGCTTCGTGGAAGTCGGCAGTCATCGCACACTTCTTTTATAGAGGTGAGCATATGAAACAAATGAAACGTTGGATTATCACGTTTTTATTAGGATTAGTTGCCTTTTTGGGACTCGGTACTACGGTTGATGCGAGAAGTTTAGTCGTTGATAAGTATGATATCGAAGCGAATATTTTAGAAAATGGGGACGTTCAGTTCTTTGAAACGATTACCTTCCAATCGGATGGTGCGTATAATGGGGTCTTCTATAACTTGGATTACTCTGGTTTTGGAAAACCAACAGATGTCAATGCGTATTTAGAAACAAACGAAGGACGTCTGTTAATGAACCAGGAGAATACTGGGAAAAAGGGAACGTATCAATTAACGGATAGTGGTTCGAAGATTCAGTTCAAAGTATATTTCCCATTCTCGAATTCAAAATTAAAAGTGACTTTCCAATATACGATTCCAAAACTCATTACGAACTACTTAGATACGGCGGAATTAAACCGTAAAGTAGTCGGACAAGAGTGGGAGATCGACCAACATAATATTACGGTGAAGGTGAATATTCCTGGAACAGCTTCAAGGGAAACGCTTCGTGCATGGGGGCATGGCGCAGGCCAAAACGGGAATGTGCAAATTGCGAGCGACTATCGCTCTGTCACGTTAACGGCTCCTAATAACGAAAGTGGAGATTTTGTGGAAGTGCATATGTTATTCCCACAAACATTGACACATGCGAATACAAATGTGAAAAACGAAAAAGCGTTTGACCGCATCGTAGCCGAAGAGGAAAAGCTCATCAATGACGAGAAAAACCTTAGAAATACAGGGTTCTTCGGAATGATTGCTGGTTGGGTTCTCTTAGTCTTGAACATGGTTTATGCCTTTGCAACAGGATTCTTCGCGAACCGTAATCGTCTTGCTAAGGTGCAACATATTCCAGATCATCTCTATGAACTTCCTGAAGATATTACGCCAGCCGTTATGAATCAGGCGGTTTACGGAAAAACAGATATGACCGACTTTAGTGCGACGGTGATGGACCTTGTTCGTAAGAAAGTCTTGAAATTATCCGATACAGAGCCGTATACCATTACGCTTGTGGACAATAAACAAGAAATGCTTCGTCATGAAAAATTAGCGCTTCATTTACTTTTTGATATCGTTGGCGGTACAAGAAAAACGATTGAACTGGAAGAAGTGAAGAAGTATGCGAAAAATAATTCAACAACTTACTATAATGAATGTCAAAAATGGATGGGGGCTGTCGATACAGCCGCTGAGAAATACCGTGTAACGCGTTTTGGTAAAGACGAACCTCAAGGACGTAGTGGTTTCCCAGGATGCTTGCTCGTCATCATCGGGGCTTTAACGATTGGAGCGGCCTTCTTAACGAAGAATTTAAATTATTTATTGTGGACTGTTGGAGGCGTACTCCTTGTCGTTGGACCATTAACGCTGATCGGTACAGGAATTTTTGCCAACCGTCGTTCTCTTGAAGGGGAATTACGTTATCGTAAATGGCAAGCCTTTAAACAAATGCTAAAAGATCTCTCACCAATGAAGCGGATCGAAGATTTACCAAGTATTCAACTGTGGGATCACTTCCTGGTTTATGCCATCTCTTTAGGCGTGGCTGAACACGTGATTAAAGTGTTGAAGAAATTAATACCAGACCAATTACCAAATAGTGTGTTCTATTCAAGTCAAAACGGAACGATTTACTATCCTGTTTCTGATTTTAATAATGCATTTACAAGCTCATATAACACTGCGAATTCTTCTGTCAACGGAAGTAGCAACTCTGGTGGTTTCGGCGGAGGCTTCTCTGGCGGATCGAGCGGTGGTAGTGGTGGAGGATCCGGCGGTGGCGGATTCTAATCAAAGGAGAATTTATGTTAAATGAAATGATGCACAGACCAGTTGTCAAACCGGAACTGGTCGAGTACATGCGTTCAAGTCAACGCCGTTTTCCGGGGGGCTTGGGTGAATTAGAAAATACAGCCAATGAATTAGGAATTCC
>JUUF01000247.1 GCA_001058355.1 Carnobacterium maltaromaticum | reverse complement strand
TAAATATAAAATGTTTAATTCTCAGGATAACCAAACCGAAACTTATAAATTCCATGCTTCAAATGATATTCTCTCATTTAATTACACTCTACCGGTTCAATCATTTAATTGGTATAATATTCATGGTAGATTGAGCTCAAATAATATAATTTTTGGAATTAATTATGATAGCTTAATTTCTCATTTTACAAATCTACCGATACAATTTTCAAAGTCTTATCGTATTTTAGGAAACAGATTTTCTTCTAATATTCATCTTTCCAAAACCATCAAAAATATTCTCTTTTATGGACATGGTCTTGGTGAAGCTGATTATCCATATTTTCAGTCAATTTTTGATTCTATAGACTTATATCATGGGAATACTAGATTGATTTTCTTTTGGGATGCATATGATGAAGATAAAAAATTAGAACTGCATAAAGAAATGTTAAACAAGGTTGTTAATCTAATCGAAAAATATGGCCAAACTTTTTCAAATAAGGATCATGGAAGAAATCTTCTTACCAAATTAAAAATTGAAAATCGAATTCTAATTAAAGAAATTTTTCCAAAAGAAATATTTAAACAAAATATCCAAGAGTGAATTAGTTTCTCTCGTTTTTGACCCTTAAATTCTATCCTTACATTAAACTAAAAAAACAGTTGAAGTAATTTAGGGACTGACCCCAAAAAGT
>JUUF01000246.1 GCA_001058355.1 Carnobacterium maltaromaticum | reverse complement strand
TAGAACATTTCAAATTCTTACGTGACTTGGTGAAAGACGAAGATGTGATTGTGAAATTCACAATCCCTTCTCCATCACAATTCTATTTCGAATTAATTCGTACACCTGAACACATTGCAGCGTGGAAAGCAGTTTATCCAACTGAAAAAGAGTTGTTCGAAGCGATTAAAAACGCATATGTAGATGTCATTACAGACTTATACAACGAAGGCCTTCGCACAATTCAATTTGACGACTGTACATGGGGCGCTTTAGCAGACGATGGTTTTTCAAAACGTTTCAACGACAGCCGTCCATTAGAAGAAGTTCGTCGTGACTTTGCGGGTCGTGCATTACAATTGAACAACTCAGTGATTGATGCATTACCAAAAGACTTAGCAGTGAATACACACGTTTGCCGTGGTAACTTCCACTC
>JUUF01000245.1 GCA_001058355.1 Carnobacterium maltaromaticum | reverse complement strand
TAGAACATTTCAAATTCTTAAAACAATTCGAAGACGAAGATTTCATCGTAAAACAAACAATCCCTGCTCCAGCGCAATTCTACTTCGAATTAATTCGTGACGCAGAGCATATTGAGCAAACTTTCTCAGTATACCCTTCAAAAGAAGAACTCTTTAAAGATATCATTGCTGCTTACAGACAAGTGATTAAAGAATTATACGATGCAGGTTGCCGTCTCTTACAAATCGATGACTGTACATGGGGCGTTATCGTAGATGATAACTTCTTAAAAATCATTTCAAAAGAAAGTCATTTAACACCTGAAGAGTTAAGAAGAGAACACAAACGTGAATTCTTAGAGTTAAACAACGGAATTCTAGAAGACTTACCAGAAGATTTAACAGTAAATACTCACGTATGCCGTGGTAACTTCCACTC
>JUUF01000244.1 GCA_001058355.1 Carnobacterium maltaromaticum | reverse complement strand
TCTTTTAATGATTTATATTTTGTTGAGAAATAATATAATGGCGTGATAAATGTTGTACCGATTTCTTTTAAATCAGTTCCTTTATCTTTGTTCCATTGTGCTAAATACGCACGGTGTTGGAACGCGTTCATTTGAACTGAACCTTCTTCAAGAGCTGTATTTGGTAATACGTAGTCGTTCATTTCTACAACTTCGATATTGATGTTTTCTTTTTTCGCTTTTTCAGCTACGTAATCCCAGATTTCGTGTGCTGCGCTACCTACAACGGCTACTTTTACTGTTTGCGCTGGAGCTTCAGTTGCTTTAGAAGCCTCGCTAGATTGTTGTGAACTTTGGTTTCCGCACGCTGCTAATGTGATTGCTGCAACGGCTGTTAATAATAAGTGTTTAATTTTCATTTTGTTTTTCCTCCGATTTTAAAAATTGTTGTGTTGGTTGTGAATTGATTTGAAACATTCCTCCTTAAACTGTCGAACACAATAAAAAAATCCTTTGCCCAAAAAGGACAAAGGACGATCATTTCAAAAATACCGTGTTACCACCTTTATTCGTTTATCCATCACTAGATAAACCTCACCCGATTCCACGTCGATGCGTTGAAATCGTACCGCTATAACGGGCGCCCCGTACTTCCCTTACAACTGCTCAGAAAGTCCGCTCAATGGCCATCTTCCTCATTTCGTCACTACTTAGTTCCACCAACCCTAAGCTCTCTACTCAGTGCTCCGATGAGTACTCTCCATCTCTATGCGTTATGGGTTCCATTATACGCCCATTCTTTTCGATGTCAACAAAACTCTTCCATTTATAGACATTTGTTTTTGAAACAGAAACAAAACACCTAAACTGACTCTAGAATAAAGAAAACCTCCACACGAAAGTTCGTGCAGAGGTTAAAACAGTCTTATTTAGCTGCTGTTGTTGTTGTTTCTGAATCCGCTGCTTTTAAGAAATTCTTCAAAGCGTTTTGTAAGCTTTCATCTGTGATTTTCACGTCAGCAGCTTTCACTAAATCTACCATTGTTTGGTGTAAGTATGCTGAATCTTTCAATTTCGCATCTAACATTTCTTTTTCCATTTGTTCTTTCATTTCATCAAATGGTTTCTTCTCTTCTTTAGATACTAACTTAATGATGTGGTATCCAAATTGAGTTTGAACTGGAGTTTCAGTGATATCTCCAACGTTCTTCAAGTCGTAAGCTGCTGTAGAGAATTCAGTTACCATGTCTGAACGTTTGAATGGTCCAATTTGACCACCTTTTGCAGCAGTACCAGTATCTGCAGAGTTTGCTTTAGCTAATTCCGCAAAGTCAGCACCATCTTTTAATTGTTGGATTAATTCTTCTGCTTTTGTTTTAGCAGCTGCTTTTTCTTCGTCAGATGCATCTGCTTTAGCAGCAATTAAGATATGTTGAACTGTAATTTGTGGTTCCCACGCATCATAGTACGCTTTGATATCTTCTTCTGAGAAGTTCGCAGCTTTCTTAACAGCTTCTGTCATTAATTTGTTTAAGTAAAGTGTTTGACGGTATGCATCTACAGAAGTAATTCCGCTTTGTTGTAAAGCCGCTAATAAACCAGGTTCGCCACCGTATTGAGCTACTAATTTAGCCACTTCTTCATCTGCAGCAGTTTTAAGAGCTTTTGCATCCTCAATAGATCCTTCTAATACTTTCGTTAATACTAAACGTTGTAATGTTTGTTCCCCAACAGAATCTTTCATTGCTGTCACAAATTCATCTTTTGTAACGTTACCGTATTTAGTAGTTGCAACGTTTTCTGCTGAATTATTTGAGCAAGCCGCTAATGCTAAAGTTGATGCAAGCGCTAATGCTCCTACGAATTTTTTCTTCATAAAATTCCCTCTCCAATCGGTTTTCTTTTTAATCGATGTTATTAATATACCACAGTTTTAAGCACTTGCCTATTTTTCTAGCATTCTCTTACCTTTTCTTAACTTTCTGAAAACAAAAAAAGAGCCAGGACGAATGCCTGACTCTTCGTTAAGTTAAGTTTAGTTCAAAAAATAGTGTGATTATTGTAATACACGAATTGTGATTGTACGACGTCCGAAGTTGTAAACATCATTCAAGTTTACTAAGTGAACATCAATTCTATTTCCGTAAATAGCGCCACCTGTATCTGCAGCACGGAAAATACCATATCCTGGAATTTCAACATATGATCCTAATGGAATAACGCTTGGGTCAACCGCGATCACGTTTGGTTCGCTAACAAGGTTTGTTCCATCAGCTGTATAGTTTGATAAACCAGCTTCGTTATATGAGTAAGCTGTTGCTTCAACTGTTAAGTAGTAACCACCTTGGTTTGAAGAAGCTGCAGCAGCTTGAGTTGTTTGAGTTGCCTCTGTTGCTTGAGCAGCTTGAGTAGTTTCTGCTGCTTGTGT
>JUUF01000028.1 GCA_001058355.1 Carnobacterium maltaromaticum | reverse complement strand
GGACTCACACTGTGAGTCCTTTTTTAGCTTTTGTCTTACTCCCTATTTACGTAATCCGTGTTCTTCGATGTACTCCGCAATTTGGATGGCATTGCTTGCTGCACCCTTACGGATATTATCGCCCACACACCAAATGTGGAAGCTGTTTGGTTGAGAAATGTCGCGACGAATACGTCCCACGTACACTTCATCATGTCCAGTTGCTTGTAATGGTGTTGGATATACATTTTCCTCAGGTTTATCTAATACGATTACGCCTGGTGCTTTTTCTAAAATCGCACGAATTTCCTCAGGAGTTGTATCTTTTTCGAAAGTCACATTGATTTCTACAGAGTGTGAGTTGAATACAGGCACACGCACACAAGTAGCAGTGATGGCTACATCATCTGACAATCCTAGAATCTTGCGAGTTTCTTGAATCATTTTCATTTCTTCTTTTGTATAGCCGTTTTCTAAAAATACGTCGATATGTGGCAATACATTATTGTAAATTGGGTGTGGGTAGTTTGTTGGAGCTTCCCCTTTTTCCCCGTTTCTTAAATCGTTAATCCCTGCTTGTCCAGAACCTGAAACAGCTTGGTAAGTTGTATACGCCACACGTTTTAATCCGAATGCATCATGCAATGGACGTAATGGCACAACAGATTGGATAGTTGAGCAGTTTGGATTTGCGATAATCTTACGTTCTAATGTTGGTGCGTTACACTCTGGTACGACTAAGTCAATCTCTGGATCCATTCTCCATGCGCTTGAGTTGTCAATTACAATCACGCCATCACGTTCTGCGATTGGCGCAAATTTCAATGAAGTGCCGCCCCCTGCTGAGAAGATGGCGTAGTCAATATCACGCTTGAAGGAGTCTTCCGTTAATTCTTCGACTACATAATCTTTTCCTCTAAACTGTAGTACTTTCCCTGCTGAACGCGCTGAAGCAAGTAGATATAAGTGGTCTACTTGTAAGTTACTTTCTTCTAAACGTTCAATCATTTTTGTTCCAACGACACCTGTCGCTCCTACAATTGCAATATTTACCATAAAAAAATCTCCTTTTTGCTAAAACGCTATGTTGAAAATTATAGCGAATCTCTCGTTGAAAGTAAAGAATTGTCTTTATTCGCAACACATTTGTAGCTAGTATAGATACACTCTTTGATGAGTGCGTCATCTGTGCACACATTCAGCGCAATTGAAATCCAATGCGTCTTATTCATATGATAGGCTTCATAAACCCCGTCACTCGCAATGAGTCGTTCCTTGTCTTCCGGATGAATCTTCACGTTCAAAATAAGGGCGTCGGCCTTTGAAGCCACTCCTAGTTTTTGAAGCGGAACTACCATCATCAGCGCATACCATTTCCCTTTATCTTCGACCGTAAAGCCCATCGCCTCCGTCTTCTCAAACGGATTGCCATGAAACGGGACGATATGTTCTGTGATCCACTTCGTCCACTTTTGGCGCGCTTCTTCGATATCTGATTGCTCGGGATGCATCCACTGAAACACTAGCTCCTCTGTCTCTTCGCGCAAAGCTTGCGCGATGCTGCTACTCGTTGTCGGTATATCGAATAAGGTATAACGCTCGTTAACCTCATCGAGCGCTACGATTTCTAAGCCTTGTTTTTTGTTGGCACTCACCACCTGAAAGGAAAATCCATCCATTTGGCTTGGAAAGATTTTTCCTTCCAGTTCTGGCAAGTCCTTTGTTAATTTCCATTTCATCAATGTACCCTCTTATAAGCGATACTCCGCACGTAATTCGAGAATCACGTCGCGTAAATCGGCTGCTTTCTCGAAATCGAGGTCTTTGGCTGCCGCACGCATGTCCAACTCGAGTAACTCAAGCGCTTCTCGGCGTTGTTCTTGCGTCATGTTCTTGAAGTCTTTTGCCGTTGTTGGCGCATCTTCTTTTTCGACCTCATGCGTAATCGCAATTAAATCGCGAATATTCTTCACGATGGTCTTTGGAACGATGCCGTGTTCTTTATTGTACGCTTCTTGGATGGCACGACGACGATTCGTTTCATCAATCGCTTTTTGCATCGAATCCGTAATCTTATCGGCATACATAATCACGCGACCGTTCGCATTACGCGCTGCACGTCCAATCGTTTGAACAAGAGAACGTTCACTACGAAGGAAGCCTTCCTTATCCGCATCGAGAATTGCCACAAGCGACACTTCCGGCACGTCTAACCCTTCACGAAGCAAGTTGATTCCGACCAATACGTCGAATTCCCCGAGTCGTAAGTTACGGATGATTTCCGTACGTTCCAATGTCTTAATGTCACTATGCAAGTACTTCACCTTAATGCCCACTTCTTCTAAGTAGTCGGTCAAGTCCTCTGACATCTTCTTGGTCAACGTCGTAATAAAGACACGCTCATTGCGTTCGACACGTAAGTTAATTTCACTAATTAAATCATCAATCTGTCCTTTAATTGGACGAACTTCCACAGGCGGATCAAGTAAGCCGGTCGGACGAATGATTTGCTCGGTAACCGTTGGCGTATGCGATAACTCGTAAGGCCCCGGAGTTGCAGAAATGTAAATGATTTGTGGCACGCGTTCCTCGAACTCTTCAAAGCGCAATGGACGGTTATCCAAGGCACTTGGCAAGCGGAAACCGTATTTAATCAACTGCTCCTTACGAGCACGGTCTCCGTTATACATTCCACGAATTTGCGACATCGTAATATGCGACTCATCGACCACGAAAAGCGAATCTTTCGGGAAGAAGTCTAGCAGGGTATACGGTGGTTGTCCTGGACGTCGGCCATCCATATGACGGGAGTAGTTCTCAATCCCGTTACAGTAGCCCATCTCTAGTAGCATTTCGATATCGTAGTTGGTCCGTTGTTCTAAGCGTTGTGCTTCAAGTAACTGATGGTTGTCCCGTAATTCTTTTAGTCGTTCCGCAAGCTCTTCTTTAATCGTTGCGACCGCACGTGAAATTTGGTCTTCGTTCGCCACAAAGTGCGTTGCTGGGAAAATCGGCACGTGTTCCACAGTCGCTTTGATTTCACCCGTCAACACATCAACTTCTTTAATCGCTTCGATTTCATCTCCGAAGAATTCAATACGAAAGGCCGTCGCATCATTCCCTGGCAGGAAGATTTCAACGACATCCCCACGAACACGGAAAGTTCCGCGGCGGAAATCATAGTCGTTACGCTCAAATTGCATTTCGACCAATCGACGCAATAAGTCATCACGTTCGATTTCCATGCCTTCACGAAGCGACAATACATGGTCGCGGTAATCTTCCGGGTTTACTAACCCGTACATCGAAGACACGGACGCCACTACAATCACATCACGACGTTCTAGAAGGGCGCTTGTGGCCGAGTGTCGTAATTTATCAATCTCATCGTTGACGCTCGATTCCTTCTCGATATACGTATCGCTGGCAGGAACGTATGCCTCTGGTTGATAGTAGTCATAGTACGACACAAAATATTCGACCGCATTGTCCGGGAAGAATTCTTTCAACTCTCCGTACAACTGGCCGGCTAATGTTTTATTATGCGCTAATACGAGCGTTGGTTTATTGACTTCTTGAATGACATTGGCAATCGTGAACGTCTTCCCTGTTCCGGTTGCCCCAAGTAAGGTCTGTTCTTTGACCCCATTATTAATGCCATCGACGAGTTCTTGGATGGCTTGAGGTTGGTCTCCATTTGGTGCATAAGGAGCCACTAATTTAAATTGATCCATGACTTCACCTCTTTCTTTTCTAGTATACCATCATTACGGGAGTTTTACCGTTTGTCTGTCTTGTTCTTTCACAATACCTTGCTTGCAATTCAAGTAGGACTTTTGTATAATAGTTCGTGTTGGAAACAACTGATCAGTAATTATACATGTTAAATGAAAGAGGGGTGAACCCATTGCCAAATATCGCATCACAAATCAAACGTGTTCGTACTAACAAAAAGTCAACACTTGCTAACAACGCTCAAACTTCTGCTATGCGTACAGCTATCAAAAAATTTGACGCTGCTGTAGCTGAAGGTGCTGAAAATGCTGAAGAATTATTACGTGCTGCTCACAAAGCAATCGACGGAGCTGCTTCTAAAGGATTAATCCACAAAAACAAAGCTTCTCGTGATAAATCACGTCTTGCTGCAAAATTAAGCAAATAATATGTAGCCTGAGAATTGATCTCGGGCTCTTTTTTTATGCTCTGAAATAGAAGTGGTGCTTCTTGGTTGGGTAAAATCCTTACGGATTTCTTCAAGGTAGATTGTTATATCGGATAAACTGAAAAGAATCAGTTTTGTTATTGAAAGAGTTATAGCGGGGCAACGGCTCGAGCCTAGGTCTCTCGCCTTTAAAGCCTCAAAG
>JUUF01000243.1 GCA_001058355.1 Carnobacterium maltaromaticum | reverse complement strand
AATAAACTTTGCGGGCGAAATACTACGAAGCATAAAAATCTCACAGTGTGAGATTTTTATTAGCTTCTGTCTTTCTGCCTATTCCGCTGCAGGTTGATTCTTAATAGCTTCTTGCATGATTTGTTGACGTTCTTCGCTAGAGATTGTTTTTAATGCTTCGTTGATTTCTTTTGTTAATGGGCTATCTTTTTTAACACCAACAGCTGTTTGTGTGTCTTCTGGTGATGCTTTGAAACCATCTGTTAATTTAACCATTACGAAGTCGCTGTTTGCTGCTTGAGCAGAAATTGCTTCTGGTAATTCAGAAACGTAAGCATCGATTGTTCCTGCTTGAAGTGCAACACGCATTGCTGGGAAGTTATCCATAGCAGCTTGTTTGTCAACGCCTGGAATTTGGTCGATCACTGAGTAGTGGAAAGTGTTTAATTGAGCTGTTACTTTTGCACCAGCAAAATCAGCTAATGAAGTAGCATTTGCGTATTTAGAACCTTTTTTAACCACTAATACTAATTGTGAATCATAGTAAGAATCTGTAAAGTCGATTGTTGCTTTACGTTCTTCTGTAGGACTCATACCAGCAATGATCGCATCTATTTTACCTGAAACAAGCGCTGGTGTTAAGCCATCCCACTCAGTTTTTACAATTACTAATTCTTTTCCTAATTGTTTAGCTACACGTTTTGCGATTTCAACGTCGTAACCGCCTGCGTATTGGTCAGTCCCTTGAATTTTTACCGCTCCGTTTGAGTCATCTTTTTGAGTCCAGTTAAATGGTGGGTATCCTGCTTCCATCCCAACCACTAATTGGTTTTGGTTTGCTGTCCCTTGGCTAACAGGTGTGCCACACGCTGCTAATCCTACTGTCATTGCTAAAGCTGCAATTGCGCCTAAAATTTTTTTCATTTTTCTTTCTCTCCTTCTCGATTATCAAACTGGTTCTCTCATAACACACAAAAAAGGAACCACGAACAAAAGTCGTGATTCCTCATAAAAAGTCATAAGTAGTCATTCTTTTGCCCGGTAATTGATTGCACTTCATGAGTATCTGGGCAGATATCATGACAGTGACTGACCTATTATGACCAGCCCCCAACGTTTTCACGTTTCGGCGAAATCCCCTTTCCAGTTTCCTGTACTCTTGTCATCCGCACCTCAGTTCAATAACCATTTGATTTAATTGATGAAAATAAATTAACACATATTTTTTTGAAAGTCAACCCATATCTTTTCATTTTTTTGAAAATACCTACCAAAACTCTTTTTTTCTCGTCCACCTTCTCTAACATTATGCCTCAGAAATACATTTTTTGTACTAGTTTAAAGTTGATTATTCAGAATTTAGCGGATTTTATAGTGGCAATAATGTGAAAAGCATCGAATGTGAATTACTCGGAGTTGGTATTTATACCATACTCCGAGTTTGAAGCTTCGAAGACGAGAGACTCTAGACTCGAGTCGGTGCAACATTATAGCCACTATAAACAAATCCGCAAGGAT
>JUUF01000242.1 GCA_001058355.1 Carnobacterium maltaromaticum | reverse complement strand
GACCATATATGGTCTTTTTCGCCTTTCATAGTTTTAGATATTTGCTAAGTAAGTTGTTAAACGAGCAACAACTTCTTTTAAGTTTTCCATTGAAGCAGCGTAACTGAAACGAACATAGCTTTCGCCACCAGGTCCGAAAGATACTCCTGGAATGAGCGCTACTTTTGCCTTTGGAGCAAGGTCACGAACGAATGCCCATGAGTCAGTGCCGCATTTTGCAGGAATTTTCGCGAATAAGTAGAATGCTCCGTCAGGACTTGCTACTTCGAAGCCAAGTTTCTCTAACTCCGCAGCTAGGTAGTCACGACGCTCGCTATATTCCACCATCATTTTCGCGCAGTCATCTTGGCCGTGTAACATTGCCGCAAGCGCTCCGTATTGCGCAAAGCTTGTTGGAGCTGTCACCATGTATTGGTGAGTTTTTACGACTTCGTTCATGAAGTGTGTTGGCCCTAAGATGAATCCGATACGCCATCCTGTCATTGCGTGTGATTTTGATAAACCAGTGATGACAATCGTTTGGTCCGGTAAAATGTTCGCAAGAGAATAGTGAGTCTTGTCGTATGTTAATTCTGCGTAGACTTCATCGCAAAGCGCCCATAGTTGGTGCTCTTTAATCACTTCGGCTAAGTCTTCTAATTGTTCTTTCGAGTAAGTTACGCCTGTTGGGTTACTTGGGTATACAAGAACCACCGCTTTGAAGTTTTTATCTGGGTTTGCTTCGATTGTTTCGCGTAATTTGTCCGCTGTTAAAACAAAGCCATCGTTACTTGTGTCCACCGTAATGAAGTTCCCTTGGTTCACCAATGTGATTGGCAAGTAGAGTGGGAAGACTGGTGTTGGCACGATGACTGTGTCGCCAGGGTTTAAGATGGCTTGTAAGCTTGCCGCAATCCCTTCTGTGGCTCCGATGGTTGTAATCACTTGGTCTCCAGTGTAATTGAAATTAAATTTCTTGTTGTAATACTCAGCCGCAGCTTGTCTCAGTTCAGGAATCCCTGAGTTTGGTGTGTAGTGAGAGTGGTTGTCTTTAATCGCTTGGATAGCCGCTTCTTTAATGTGTTCAGGTGTGTCAAAGTTTGGTTCTCCAAGAGTTAATTTGATAATGCCAGGAATCGAAGAAACTTCTGCGTCGAATTGACGAATATCAGAAACTCCAATGCCTTCTACGATTTTGTTAAATGGATGTTCTACTGTCATAGGAATCCTCCTTTTTATTCATAGGGAAATTGTATCTTGTTTTGAGAAAGAGTGCAACGAGAAGTATAGAATTTTACAAAGAAAATAAAAAACGCTGGGAATTTATCCAATCTATCTTTCTGCCTATGAATTCTAAGGAAAATAGTGTATAATCTCTTTGAGAATATCGGTTAGCAGTCAAAGTGCGAGCCACCCTAGAAGAGGAAGGGGTGGAGTGTGCACTTTTTTTGTGCAATGAAACGGAAGTGAGGGATAGTATGCAGACAGAATTTGATACCATTGCGGCGATTTCAACGGCTCCTGGAGAAGGGGCTATCGGGATTGTTCGTATTAGTGGGGATGATGCGATTCGCATTGCCGACGAAGTGTATCGATTGAAAGACAAACGATTAATAGAACAGCCAAGTCATACGATTCACTATGGGCATATCGTGGATCCAAAGAACGATGAAGTCATTGATGAAGTGATGGTGACGGTACTTCGCACGCCGAAGACTTTTACGCGTGAGGACGTTGTGGAAATCAACTGTCACGGTGGGATTGTGGCGATTAACCGCATCTTACAACTCGTTCTTCGCATGGGAGCACGCCTGGCGGAGCCTGGTGAATTTACAAAACGCGCCTTCTTGAATGGACGTATTGACTTGTCGCAAGCAGAAGCCGTGATGGATTTGATTCGTGCGAAAACAGATAAATCGATGCAAATCGCGATGCGCCAACTCGACGGAGAACTCTCGAAGTTAATTCAGAATTTACGCCAAGAAATCTTAAACACCTTAGCGCAAGTGGAAGTGAATATCGATTATCCGGAATACGACGACGTGGAAGAAATGACCTTGCAACTGTTGCGCGAGAAGACGCAGCAAGTCTCACAAGGGATTCGTGCTTTGCTAAATACCGCAAGCCAAGGGAAAATCTTGCGTGACGGATTGAAGACGGCGATTGTTGGACGTCCAAACGTAGGAAAATC
>JUUF01000241.1 GCA_001058355.1 Carnobacterium maltaromaticum | reverse complement strand
TTGTGCAACAAGGATTGATTTATTCAATGTTTCTTGAATTGAGTTAAAGTATTCTACTTTTTCTTCGTTGAATTTTACACGTTTTTCTAAATCTTTATTATCGCGAATTAACGTTTCTAATTCTTTCTTCACTTCTTCCAAGAAGTCGTTTACTTCTTCTGGATCGAAGCCTTTAAATTTTGTTGAAAAATCTTTGTTATGAATATCGTTTGGTGTAATTGCCATTGAAAAAATCCCCTTTATTTTTTATTCTTTTCTAATAATCCTAGTTCTACTTTAATCTTATCTTTCTTCGTACGCCCTTCAATCTTTTGAATTTGAAGGCGACCGTATCCACGAATGGATACAATATCTAAAATTTCCAGCATAAAGTCAGGTCTATTTTCTTCAGTCCAATTGACCTTTACTTTACCACTTTCAATCATTTCTTTTGAGCGCTGTCTTGAGACATTAAATACGGAAGCAATGACCGTATCGAGTCGAAGCGAACTAACGACTGTTTGTACTGCGGTCCAATGATCCACCGGTACAATTAATTTCGTATAGTCGACTTCCTCAAGTCTTACAGCTACTTTCCCAATTTTATCTAGCTGTTGTCTGATATACTCTTTCATATTTTGAGCACAGAATAATTGCCAGTCTTCTCCGTTTGAAATAATATCGCCAATCAGGCTACGGTCAAAACCAAGACTCATGAGTGAACCTAGAATTTTGCCATGCCCAAGTGTCGCAAATTTCTTTGGATATTGAATATGAAATAGAGCATTTTCAAAATCCTCTGAAGTTGGCTCATAATACTCCGGACAAATCATACAACGTTTCCGTTCAGCATCAATATACCCGCCATCAAAAAAGTAACGAACATCGTCAAATTGACCTACAATCGCCTCCACAATAAACTGTTGGCGTGGATCAAGATAATTCGTCAATACAGGCGCGTACTGCAAACGTACTTCTTCTACCCATTCTTCCACTTGTTTTAAAAAAGAGTATTCCTCTTTTCTAAAATGTTGTTCAACACCATTTCCCATTTTTTATACTCCAAAAATTTGTGCGACAATAAATGCAAGGACTGCTACGGTAACGTAAATCGTTAAAATAGAAGTTACCAAGGCTAAACTATATTTTCCAAATCGTACATCTTTGAATAAAGATACATACGGACGGCAACAAGCATCTAATAAGTCCGCTAAGAACATTGGAAGATATAATCTCCAATAAATATTTAATCCATATAGGATTAGCATAAATTGATAAACCCCTGCTACTGTTGTTACAAGTCTAATAATTTCTAAAGCCACTTAGTTACACTCCTCTAAAATTCGCTGTGACGGAAGGTTTCAACCATCTCGTCATCAAAATTTCCTTGTACTTGGAAATTTGCAGGAGAACAGATGAAGATTTCATCTCTCACCTTTTGTACGTCTCCATTAATAGCATACGCCACACCGACCACAAAATCAATGACACGCTTTGCATCTTTTGGTTCCATACGTTTAAAGTTAATGAGCACTGCTTCGCCCTTTAAAAGTGCATCTGCAATGCGTTCCGCTTCAGAATACACGCTTGGTTCCATCACATAAATCTTAGATGTTTTCTTCACCCCAGGACTTTGGAACGGAACTACATTTGAAGTATTTCTTGAACGTGTTTCTGGAGCTGACTGCGCTACAGGCTCTTCATAGTAATCCATTTGATCATCTTCTTCGTAGTAGTCCCCTTCTGGACTTAAGAAGTTTTTTAAACTATTCATGAATCCCATTAGTCTTCCTCCCTTTCAAACCAGCTTGTACCAATTCGAATATGTGTCGCACCACATTCAATCGCCGTTTCAAAGTCTCCGCTCATCCCCATACTGAGGTATAACGGAACTTCTAACCCTTCTTCCTTCTCGATTGTTTTAGCAATTTGTGCTAAACGCGAAAAAAAGAAGCGAATTTCTTCATCGCTTGCGTCAAATGGTGCCATCGTCATCAAGCCGACAATACGAATCTTCTCATATTGCTCGCTTGCTCTATAAGCATCCAGTGCCTCTTCAGGTGTGAATCCGTGTTTAGACTCTTCCCCAGAGACATTAATTTCTAGCATACAATCTAATGGCTGTTCGAGACGTTTCTCAATCTCATCCATAATCGAAAGACGGTCAATCGCATGAAATAAATCGATACGATTTATGACTTGCTTCACTTTTCGTTTTTGGAGTGGCCCGATTAAATGCCAGATGATGTCCTCTTGCGGAAATTGTTCTTGTCGTTCTAATAGTTTTTCGACACGATTCTCCGCAAAATGTCGAAATCCTAAATCGTACATTTCTTGAACTTCGCGAGCCGTACGATTTTTCGTTACAACAATCGGACAAACTTCCGTAGATAGTCTATGAACTTGGTTACAAGAAGATGCAACCAAGTTCATAATACGACTTACATTCTGTTTAATGATACTCATTAATTTCTGTTTCTTTTTCTGAAGAATGGCGGAGTATCTAATCCATCATTTTCAGTTTGTTTTGGCTCAACTGGAGCTTCTACAAAGTTACTTTGTGCGAATGGTGAATCAGCTTCTGTTGAAGAAGTAGTTTCACGTACAGTTGTTTCGCGACGAATATCCCAGTCTCCAAATAAATCTTTCTCAGGTTTCTTTTCTTCCACTGGTTGTGGTTTTGAAGGAACTTGTTTTTCTTGGAAAGTTTGAGGGTTATTTCCTAAATCTTTGCGAGTTGCTGTGCTATTCGCGAATGGTGAACGACTAGCGCGTGCTGCTGACTTTTTTTCGTGCTTACGCTCCTCGTCGATACCTGTTGCGATAACAGTAACGATTACTTCATCACCTAAGTTTTCGTTGATTGAAGTACCGAAGATAATGTTTACTTCACTAGTTGAAGCTGCTGCAACAATATCAGAAGCATCTTGTGCTTCGAATAATGTTAAGTCAGAGCCACCAGTGATGTTTAATAGGATTTGTTCTGCGCCATCGATAGATACTTCTAATAATGGTGAAGAAATAGCTTTCTTAGTAGCTTCTGCAGTACGGTTTTCACCACTTGCAACACCAATACCCATTAATGCTGAACCTTGATCTTTCATCACTGTCTTCACGTCAGCGAAGTCCAAGTTTACGTAACCTGGTGCAGTGATTAAGTCAGAGATCCCTTGAACCCCTTGACGTAATACGTTATCTGCTTCACGGAAAGCTTCTAACATAGGAGTCTTTTTATCAACGATTTCTAATAAACGGTTGTTTGAAATTGTTACTAATGTATCTACGTTTGCTTTTAATTGTGCAACACCTTCTGCAGCGTAGCGACCACGTTTTGGTCCTTCGAAGCTAAATGGACGTGTAACAACACCCACTGTTAATGCGCCTAATTCTTTCGCAATACGAGCAACAACTGGTGCAGCACCTGTACCAGTACCGCCACCCATACCAGCAGTAACGAAGATTAAGTCTGCTCCAACTAAAGCTTCGCGAATTTGTTCTTCACTTTCTTCAGCTGCTTTAAGACCGATTTCAGGTAATGAACCTGCACCTAAACCTTTAGTAAGTTTTGGTCCTAATTGAATTTTAGTTTCTGCTTCTGAGTTTCTTAATGCTTGAGTATCTGTGTTGGCTACGATGAACTCTACACCTTGTACTCCTTCTGAAATCATACGGTTAACAGCGTTGTTACCAGCACCACCAACACCAATGACTTTAATGACTGCGCCATCTAAATTTGTATCGAATTCGAAATCCATTATATTTCCTCCTTGGTTCTCATCTTAATTTTCGTCAATAAACATTTTAAAGAAGTTCTTCACTTTCGCTCCAAACCCTTGCTCTTCACCAGTTGGTTCTTGTTCATATTCTTGTGGTTGTTGAACAGGAGCCGTTGGTTGCACTTGTACAGGAGCACTTTGTGGTGTGCTTTGTACTGGGCGTGCCTCTGTTACCGGTTTACCCTTTTGAGCAATACGGTGAACATCATCTAAGCTTGCAGCATATTTGATTAACCCCATACTTGTTGCATAAATAGGATTTCTCATTCCCATTTGCTCTGGAATATAAGTTTTCACTTGTACTCCAAAAATTTCTTGCGCTAACTCTTGAACTCCTGCAAGTGAAGAAGCTCCACCTGTTAACACGATT
>JUUF01000240.1 GCA_001058355.1 Carnobacterium maltaromaticum | reverse complement strand
CACAATATATTGTGTTTTAGAATCGTTATAATTTACAACATATAGTGTATGAAGACGCAAAAAAACTCCCTGACAAATCTGTCAGAGAGTCTGAAATTCTTTATTTTTGAGCGTTTTGAACAGCTTCGACCATCTTATCCCACACGTTTTCCATATCTTGTACCAATTTCAATTGTGTACGTGCACGGTCCAAGTTTTGTCCTGGACGAGTCGTTTGGTAGTAAACGTCACCGTTGATATAGTCCGTCAAGAAACGAATGCCTTGTTCTAGCGTAATCACGCGAGCACCCCAAGGTAAGTATTCAAGTTCGGCTTCCGTCAAGATGCCGTTTGTGCCTTCGATAAAGCCTTTCACGTATGTTTCGTATAAGTCAAAATCGAAGTTCACTTTTGTTAAATCGGATTCGTCTTCGGCACAATCGTTCGCACCAAAACGAATCGAATCACCAAAATCAAATAACACTAATCCCGGCATTACCGTATCAAGGTCCACGATGCAAAGCGGTTCTTTCGTTTCGCTGTCGAACATAATGTTGTTTAATTTTGTATCATTGTGCGTTACACGAAGCGGCAATACGCCTTCATCGAGTAAATCATAGAGTAAGAAGCAGTCTGCTTTACGGTTTTGGATAAATGCAATTTCTTCTTGCACCTCTTTCACACGCCCCACGCGATCTTCTTTAATCGCTTCTTCTAACTGTCTGTAACGATTACGCGTATCGTGAAATTGTGGAATCACTTCGATCAAGTGGCTCGCATCAAAGTCGTTTAAGTCATAAGCAAAACGACCAAATGCTTTCGCTGTGATATAAAATTGTTCTGGACTTTCTACTTTATCTAATGAATAGCTATTTTTCACTGAATCATATATACGCCAGTATGTTCCGTTATCCAAGTTGGCTGTTAAATGGCCATCTTTAGTGCGGATAACACGGAGCGTTTCACGAGAAGCGTCGCGCCCTTCTGCTTCGTATTTCTCACGAAGGTAAGTAGTTACCTTCTCGATATTTTCCATTAATCCACGTACGTTTGGAAAAATATCATGGTTGATGGCTTGTAATACATACTGTTTTTCTTCATTTTCATGTGTATGTGTAATTTGATAGGTTTTATTAATTAATCCATTTCCTAAAGGTTGAATATCTACCAATTCTCCTGGTAATTCGTAATATTCATATGCCACTCGTGCATTTTGTAATGGATTTCCTTCTGTTGTCATAACCTTTTCCCCTTTTACCTTCTAACAAAGTCGTATGTGTCTATTGTACCGCTTTCACGACTAAAAAGGAAGATATACGGCGAAAAAAAAGCAGAAGAACTATTAGTTCTTCTGCACTTTCTGTTATTTCATTTCTTTTGAGCTTTCCATGATGGCATCGATTAAGCCGTATTCTAAAGCTTCTTGTGCTGTCATGTAGTTATCACGGTCTGTATCTTTTTCGATACGTGATAATTTTTGGCCTGTTTGTTTTGCCAAGATTTTATTTAAACGTTCACGTGTTTTTAAGATTTGACGTGCTGCAATTTCGATTTCTGTCGCTTGCCCTTGTGCTCCGCCTAAAGGTTGGTGGATTAAGATTTCAGCGTTTGGTAATGCGAAACGTTTCCCTTTAGCACCAGCAGTTAATAGGAATGAACCCATTGACGCTGCTAGACCCATCGCGATTGTTTGAACGTCTGCTTTAATGAAGTTCATTGTATCGTAGATGGCTAAACCAGCTGTTACGCTTCCTCCTGGAGAGTTAATATACATGTAAATATCTTTCTCTGGATCTTGTGCATCTAAGAATAGTAATTGCGCGATAATCGCATTCGCCATATCGTCGTGAACCGGTCCGCTCACCATGATAATACGGTCTTTTAATAAACGTGAGTAAATGTCATAAGCGCGTTCTCCGCGTGAAGACTGCTCGATAACTGTTGGAATTAAATTCATAGCATTTCCTCCATATTCTGCTTTTGTTATAGTCTACTTCAATAGTCAACAAAGGTCAATCTATCTGCTTGTTAGTTAATAAAGTTGAAAATCTTGTCCCATACTTCTTTTGAGAAAATATCAAATGGGTTGTGACCTTCACCAAGAACGGCATAACCAACCATTAAGCCAAGTGCAAATAAGATGACTGCGATAATCACGAAGATTAAGACACGGAGTAGCGCCGTCAATAATAAGTGACCACTATTTTTCAATTCTTGCTTCATGCTTCTTCTTTCCTTTCATCATCAATCATATTCGCAGTTGGGTTCATTACAACTTTCTTAGAACTGAAGAGTCTTCTGAGTCCTGAGAAAATACCTCGATCTGCTTTAATGCGGTTTAATAAGATTCCTGTTCCAATCGCAACACTTTGAAGCGGGTTCTCAGCAATCATCACAGGAACTTGTAGCTTCTCTGAAAGCATACGGTCGATTCCTTGGATGAGCGCTCCGCCCCCTGTCACCATCACGCCGCGTTCGATAATATCGCCTGCGAGTTCTGGTGGAGTTGCTTCGAGTACGAGTCTAGCTTCTTCGCCAATCGTATCGAGCATTTCTTTTAAGCAATGATAAATTTCATTTGTATAAATCGTTACCGTCTTCGGCAAACCAGTCGTCATATCGCGACCTTTGACAATCATATCCGACTCGTTTTCCACTTCAATTGCACTACCAAGATTCATCTTGATGGCTTCAGCAGTACGGTCTCCGATAATAAGTTGATATTTGTCTTTAATATATTCCGAAATGGCAAAGTCCATATTGTCGCCGGCTAATTTAATCGAACGGCTTGTGACCGTTGAGCCCATTGAAAGAACGGCAATATCACTTGTCCCACCACCGATATCGATGACCATGTTTCCAATTGGAGAGAAGATATCCAGTCCAACGCCGACTGCGGCCACTTTTGGCTCTTCCTCTAAGTAAATATTACGTCCTCCGCATTTAATCGCCGCTTGGATAATCGCTTTTTGCTCGACTGTCGTAATATTTGTTGGTGTACAAATTAAAATATCTGGTTTTGAGAACCAACTATTTAAGTTTAATTTTTGCATGAATAATTCAAGCAATTGCTCAGTAACTGCGATATCCGCAATCACCCCACCTTTTAATGGATGGTGCACATTGATTTCTTTTGGCGTACGGCCCACCATTTGGTACGCACGTTCACCGACTGCAATCACGTCGCCATTACGCTCATCTAGCGCAACGAGTGACGGTTCATTTAAAATAATTCCACGATCTTTTAAGAACACTAAAATATTCGCTGTTCCTAAGTCGATTCCAATATCTCGAACCATGAAAGTCTCCTCTCTTATAAACGTTCCTTCGTTTTGAATCCATTTTTAAATACGAAAAGAATATACGAGCCAATTAAGAAGGCTACGGCTAATCCTAAGCAATATTGCAAGACGCCGACAAATCCATATTTATCCACATTCAAGAAGAAATATGGGAATGGGCCATCTTTGTTATTTCCAATCGGAATACGGGTTATGAGCGCAATCGCCACAGACACAATCGCATAGACCAGCGGCAACAGCGTCCACGTAAATGGATCATACCACTTGTAGCAATGTCCTTTATCAAAGACGATGCAATCGAGCAAGGTTCCAAACGGCACAATATAGTGCGATAGGAAATTCTCAATCGTCCAGAACTCTTCGGCTGTCTTTTGTGGTGCTAACATAAAGTGATATACCAGCCCCGTTAGAAGAATCGCAACCGTAACGCCACCCTTCAATCGAAGGTCCATCTTACTCCAATGGCCGTCTTTGCGGTATTTCAATAGCAAGTACACCATAAACAATCCAACGAGTAGATTCGATTGATTCGTGTAGTAACGAAGTCCATGCCAGCCGTGAAGCGTCATCTGCATTAGAAAACCGACAATCGCACAGGTCGCAATGATACCCTTCGAGATTAGACTTGCTTTTAAAAATGTTGCTCTCTTCATTCAATTCCTCTTTCTCTTGACACTAATCCTCTTTATTATACCATATCTATCGCCGTTGTCAGTACTATTAACGTGCAATCAAAAAGGCTTGGCCACAAACAGCCAAACCTTTCTCAAATTATGCTCTACGATGGTTCATTAAGTCATGTGGACTAACGACCGGTGTTGAGTTCACCCATCTCGCAAAATTACGAAGCGGGAGATATAAAATATAGTAAATCACGATGTTTAACATTAAGGTTGCCCCGAGTCTTACTACTAAAAACTCGTTCCAATCCATGCTCGCCACTCCTCGTAAAGCATACACGAAGTAAACAGAGACTTCGGTGAAGCTTAGGAAGAACACTAATGCTAGCCCTAATGTAAATGGATTTTGAAGGATGTTCGGGCGAACCAAATTAATGATTCGTACAATCACTGCAAACAGCGCCATATAAACACCAAGGACACCTGAGTAGTAACTGTCCACTAAAAATCCTGCAACGACTGTAAACCAGAACATTGACTTTTGGTCAATCATGAAGTTTAACAACACAACTGCGATAATAATCATTCGAGGCGTTAAGCTATAGCCGGAGAATAGAAACAATTTTGAAAAATGATTCGTTAACACTCCATCGGCTAAGAAAGCAAGAATATAAACAAATAACACCCAGTAAACTCTTTTTGAGATGCGCATTATCGCCCCTCGCTTTCGCTTGTACGAATAACAACTGTCACATAACGAACGTCATTCGTATCCGCTGCTGGACGAATTTTCACTTCTTTATACAAGCCAAAACGGTCCATCGCCACTTCTTCAACCGTACCAATATACAGTGAGTTTGGAGAAATACCGCCAAGACCACTTGTCACGACTTTATCCCCAACTTTGATATCTTGCGTTGCTTGAATTTGGCTCATCACTAACATATTCGTTTTATCGTCATAGCCAGTGATGGTTCCGTAGATTGGTTCTTTTTCGTTTTGAATCATCGCCGCCACACGCACTAATGTATTATCGGCATTTGATAATAACGCTACACGTGCACTCGTTGGATTCACGTCCATGACTTTCCCTACAAGCCCGTTATCACTCATAACAGACATTTGTGGTTGGATGCCGTCATTTGACCCTTTATTAATCGTAATGACATCACGCCATGTATCAGGATTACGCGCAATAACCGTCGCATTCACTAACGTATAATCGTTCAGCGTATCTTGCAACTTGAGCGTTTCCTTCATTTTTTGGTTATCACGTTTTAACTCACTCAATTGAACTTCTAATTCATGAATGGTATCGATTTTTTGTTTTAAGGATTGATTTTCTTGATACGTATTTGATAAGTCATTCACGCTATCGATAAAATCATTAATACTATTTGCTGGATAAGAGACTAATCTTCCTAGAATATTGGTTACATCATTAACACCTTGAGTCACGATATTACTACCGTAAGTAACGGAATACATAATCAAGGCTAATGCCGTGATAATTCCGATTACCCAACCAATTAGTTTCTTATTTAAAAAAATTGGATTCACATCATCACTCCTCTTTTTTTATTTTTCAACGGACTCTATTTTTTCATTAATGATGGATTTGCTAAAATCGCACCTGTTCCTAGTGCCACACAATCGAGTGGATCGTTGGCTACAAAGGCTGGTACTTGCGTTTCCTTCGAAATCATCTCAGCAAGGTGACGAAGCATTGCGCCTCCACCTGTTAACACGATT
>JUUF01000239.1 GCA_001058355.1 Carnobacterium maltaromaticum | reverse complement strand
CGTTTCCCGAAACATCCGCACGACTATCCTAGTCGTTTACGGTGTTCCGGTCCAACGGTTCGATTCATAGCGAATTTTCTCGCACTATTTGCGTTTAATCTCAACCATTTCGTATGCTTCGATGATGTCGTCTACTTTGATATCGTTGTAGCCTTCAATCATGATACCGCACTCGAATCCAAGTTTAACTTCTTTAGCGTCGTCTTTGAATCGTTTCAAGCTTGCTAATTCGCCTTCGTAAATAACAATGTTATCACGGATTAAACGAACTGAGCTTGAACGTTTAACAACACCTTCTAATACGTATGAACCAGCAATTGTTCCAAGTTTAGATACAGTGTATGTTTCACGAACGATTGCTTGACCCGTAATTTTCTCTTCGAATTCTGGATCTAGCATACCTTTCATCGCTGTTTCAATTTCATCGATAACGTTATAGATGATACGGTGTAAACGAATATCTACTTGATCAGATTCAGCTTGAATTTTTGCTTGTGGCGTAGGTCTTACGTTAAATCCGATGATGATTGCGTTACTTGCTGTTGCAAGAGTAATATCGCTCTCGTTGATTGCCCCTACAGCTGTATGGATAATCTTAACGCGAACTCCTTCAACCTCAATCTTTTGTAAGCTTGATGCTAATGCTTCTACAGAACCTTGTACGTCAGCTTTGATAATAACGTTAACTTCTTTCAATTCTCCTTCTTTTAATGTAGAGAATAGGTTATCTAATGTGATACGGCTTGAAGCGTTACGTTGTTCAATTAAAGCACGTTTTGCACGTTCTTCACCGGCTGCACGAGCTGTTTTCTCGTCTTCGAATACTACGAAGCGGTCACCAGCTTGAGGTGAAGCGTTAAGACCAGTGATCTCAACTGGAGTCGCTGGTAAAGCAGTTTTCACACGACGACCTTGGTCATTCACCATTACACGAACACGTCCAAATGTGTTCCCTACAACGATTGGGTCCCCAACTTTAAGAGTTCCTTCTTGAACTAATAATGTTGCGATAGGTCCTTTTGTTTTATCTAAACGAGCTTCGATAACTGTACCTAAAGCTAAACGGTTAGGGTTTGCTTTTAATTCTTGAACTTCAGCTACTAAAAGAATCATTTCTAATAATTCTTCAATGTTTTGGTTGAATTTCGCTGAAATTTCAACAAAGATTGTGTCTCCACCCCATGCTTCAGGAACAAGTCCTAAATCAGAAAGTTCTTGCATAACACGTCCAGGGTTCGCTGCTGGTTTATCAATTTTGTTTACAGCAACAATAATTGGAACGTCTGCAGCTTTCGCGTGGTTAATCGCTTCGATTGTTTGTGGCATTACACCGTCATCGGCTGCTACTACGATAACTGTAATATCAGTGATGTCCGCACCACGCGCACGCATTGTTGTAAAGGCCGCGTGACCTGGAGTATCTAAGAATGTAATTGGTTTGCCATCGATTTTGATTTGGTACGCACCAATATGTTGAGTGATACCACCTGCTTCACCTGCTACAACTGAAGAGTTACGTAATTGGTCAAGCAATGTTGTTTTACCGTGGTC
>JUUF01000027.1 GCA_001058355.1 Carnobacterium maltaromaticum | reverse complement strand
TAACATATATGTTAATTTTTATTGTCTAATTTAATGAAATTGACAGAAAATTTCATTAAATTCTGTTAAGAATCTTATGAATATGGTATGATAAATCTGTTAGGGAAGAATAGAGAAGGGAGTTTCCAAATGCCAGCGAATCAACGTATTTTAATTATTGAAGATGAAAAGAATTTAAGTCGCTTTGTTGAATTAGAATTAAAGCATGAAGGCTATGAAACAAAAGTGTGTGCAGATGGCCGTAGCGGATTACAAGCAGCCATTGATGAGCATTGGGATGCTATTTTATTAGATTTAATGTTACCAGAAATGAATGGATTAGAAGTCGTTCGTCGCCTTCGCCAAGTAAAACAAACACCAGTCATCATTATGACAGCACGCGATTCAGTGATGGATCGTGTTGCAGGGCTTGATCAAGGGGCTGATGACTATGTAGTGAAGCCGTTTGAAATCGAAGAAATTCTTGCAAGACTACGCGCACTCTTTAGACGTCTGCAAATGGAAGAACAATCTCGTGTTGTGAAACAAACAAGAGTGGAATATCGCGACCTTGTGGTGGAAGTGGAAAACCGCGTCGTTCGTCGTGCGGGAGAAGTAATTGATTTAACGAAGAAAGAATATGAATTACTCTTATTACTGATGGAAAACATTGATATTGTTCTTTCACGTGAAGTGTTATTAAAAGAAGTATGGGGCTATAAGAACGAAGTCGAAACGAATGTGATTGACGTGTACGTTCGTTATATCCGTAATAAAATTGATGTACCAGGACGAGAAAGTTATATTCAAACCGTTCGTGGAACTGGATATGTAATGAGAAGCTGAGGAGCTACATATGAAGGACCAAAACCAACATAAATCGGTAGCAAAAAAATGGTGGTGGGTGATATCAGCCACCATTTTTGCGTTATTAGCTGTATTGACTGCGATTTTGATTGAGGGGCAACTTATCGGCCTGCGTGACAATGAGAAAAATCAGACAGTGGTTTACGCACAAGTTATCGCGGATTTGTTATCGGAAAAAACGGAGAAATTAACAAGTGAAGACATTCTTGCTGTTCTAAACAAAGCGGAACAATATGAATTAGACAAGAACCAGGTTTATAAAAAGAATAGTAGTTTTTATCCGATGAATGAAGAAGTGAATATTCGTGTCTTTGATACGAGTAAAGAGCTATTATTCCAAACACAACAATGGCAAGACCGCCCGCAAGTATCGAGTAAGCTGGAGGTTCAATATGTGACGCTATCGACCGGGGAAGAAAGTGTGCAAGTAATGATGCCAATCCTTTCCAGAAATACTCGTGTCTTGATTGGACATTTGCAAGTAACCAATCGAATGATGAAGCTTGCGGAATTAAAAAAACAATTGAGATTTCTGTTCTTCCAGTTAATTGTGATGGAAGGAATTGTTTCAATAGGGCTTGCGTATTTCATTTCGCGACTCATTTCCAAGCCAATTGAAGAAATTCATAATATTATCGCGTCTATTAATGAAGAAAATATTGAGACAAAACGTCTGATTATACCGAAGAAGAATGACGAGTTTGCGATTGTATCGCAACAATTTAATGAGTTGCTAGATAAGATTAGTTTCTATATTGCACAACAAAAGCATTTCGTTGAAGATGTGTCTCACGAATTGCGTACGCCTGTAGCCATTGTAGAAGGCCACCTGAAGCTTTTAAACCGTTGGGGGAAAGATGACCCAGAAGTGCTGGAAGAGTCTCTCACGGCCTCTCTAGCGGAAATTAAGCGCATGAAGACTCTCGTTCAAGAGATGCTTGATTTATCACGTGCTCCTCAGGTAAGAGAGCAATATAAAGATGCGACAACAGAGGTCGTTGCGACAGTAGAACAGATTGTAACGAATTTCAAGGTGCTTTATCCCGACTTTACTTTTATTGCCGATATTGATACCAAGAAGGAAATTATTTCTCCAATCTATCGCAATCACTTCGAGCAAGTCATTATCATCTTACTCGATAATGCCGTGAAATATTCAACAAATCGAAAAGAGATTATTGTTAGCCTGTCGCCAACGACTGAAGCAGTCGAAATCGGCATTCAAGATTTCGGGATGGGGTTAACGGAAGAAGATAAGAAAAAAGTATTCTCACGTTTCTACCGCGTCGATAAAGCACGCTCGAGAGAACGTGGAGGAAATGGCTTAGGCTTATCAATTGCTAAAGAATTAATCGAAGGGTATAACGGTAAAATTAGCCTGACTTCCAGACTCAATCATGGGTCATTATTTAAAGTGAAATTACCGATAAATTAAATTAGAACGCTCCTTTTCTTTGGAAAGGGAGCGTTTTATAGTTTACATTTCTACACTTATAACTTACACTAGAAAGTAGTATTTTATCAATTGCAGGCGATTTGCTTGTGTATTTTATTCAAGGAGGACAACTCATGCGCGAACAACATGTACTCATTACACTGTTCGGAGCAACAGGCGATTTAGCTCATCGTAAGCTATATCCAGCGTTATTCCGTCTATTCCAAAAAGGATTTATTAAAAATCATTTCGCAGTGATTGGGACAGCACGTAGAGAGTGGACTAACGAGTATTTCAGAGATGTTGTAAAACAATCTGTTCAGTCATTAGTGAAGGCAGAAGAAGAATTAAACCAATTCCTTTCTCATTTCTACTATCAACCTCATAACGTTACTGACACACATCATTATGTCGTATTAAAAGAACTTTCAGAAGAGTTAGATGCCAAGTATCAAATCGAAGGCAATCGTGTCTTCTATTTAGCAATGGCACCGACTTTCTTTGGAACGATCACAGAGCATTTAAAAGCAGAAGGTTTAATCACTGAGAATGGCTATAACCGACTGATCATCGAAAAACCATTCGGGAAAGATTACGCTTCTGCAGAAGAATTAAACAATCAACTTCGTCAATCATTCGAAGAAAAACAAATCTATCGTATTGACCATTACTTAGGAAAAGAAATGATTCAAAACATTTCTGCAGTCCGTTTTGCTAACCGAGTATTCGAAGCATTATGGAACAAAGAGAATATCGACCATATTCAAATCGCGCTCTTAGAACAAGTGAGCGTTGAAGAACGTGGGGGCTACTATGATACTAGTGGTGCTTTACGTGATATGGTTCAAAACCACATCCTGCAAATCCTTGCCCTAGTGGCGATGGAACCCCCAGTTTCATTTGGAGATGTTCGTAAAAACAAGATTAAAGTGTTAGAACAACTTCGTCCGTATACAACTGCCGAAGAAGTGAACAAAAACTTCGTGCGTGGGCAATATGGACCTTCTGTAGACGGATTAAAACCTGGTTACCGCGAAGATGCCAATGTCGCAGATGATTCCAATATGGAAACATATGTTGCTGGTAAAGTATTTATCGATAATGAACGTTGGGAAGGCGTTCCGTTTTACGTTCGTACAGGTAAGAGTCTTCATTCAAAGGAAACAATCATTGATGTTGTCTTCAAAGAAGCAAGCTCTCCATTGTTCTGTGGTATCGATGGTTGCCCATCAAACCGTATTTCAATTCACATCACTCCACGTGAAGGATTCTGTTTCGTGATTAATTCAAAAGCCGTTGGAAATACCATCGCGCTTCAAACAAGTCACTTGGAGAAAATCTTTGATGAGAACTTCGCGATGAGCAGCCCAGAAGCGTATGAGCGCTTAATTCTTGACTGTATCGAGGGCGACATGACAAACTTCACGCATTGGGAAGAAGTAGCTGCTTCATGGAAATACGTAGATAGTATTCGCCAAACATGGGATAGTGAAATTGCAGCCGATTTTCCAAACTATGCTGCTGGAAGCAAAGGACCACAAGCAGGTTACGATTTAATCGAACGTGATGGACGTAAGTGGGTTGACCGCGACTAATCAAATATAGTAAAGACTAGGTTTTTACCTAGTCTTTTTTGTTCTAAGAAAGGTGAAGAAAGCACAATTATCACTTTTTTAAAAGCGAAGAAAATGTTTTAAAAGCCATTCCTAAAAAGCCGAGGATTTCTTATAGTAGCAGTAACGTGAA
>JUUF01000238.1 GCA_001058355.1 Carnobacterium maltaromaticum | reverse complement strand
AGGTGCTTGAGTTGTAGGAGATTGAGTCGTATCAGGTTTCTTTTCTTCCTTCTTCTTCTCTTCTTTTTTCTTGTCGCTAGAAGATGAAGATTTATTCCAGAATCGACTTAATTCTTCTGGGGTTGCACCCACCATAAAGTCATATTTTGGATCCATAGGAGGGAAGTC
Organism: Carnobacterium maltaromaticum; assembly: GCA_001058355.1. Taxonomy (GTDB): domain Bacteria; phylum Bacillota; class Bacilli; order Lactobacillales; family Aerococcaceae; genus Granulicatella. The sequence goes on along the minus strand of JUUF01000238.1, from coordinate 3,183 downwards.
CTTCTTGAACCAATCTGTTGTCATAGAACCACCGATTGAATAAGTACCACCGTTTTCTGCTTTAAATGAACCTGCTTTTGTACCAGTTGTTGATACGACAGAATCACGATAAACAGAGTCTGGTTGCGTAAAGCTTGTTTCTTTACCAATCAATTCAGGGTTTGCTTCGTATGCAGCTCTCATCAAGTTCGTCCATTGACGTTGACTACGCATCGTTGGTTCGCCGTATCCGTCTCCACCAGTGATGGCGTAACGAGCGTTATAGAAGTTGTCATATCCGATCCATGAACCAAGAGTAACAGTTGGTGTATAAGCTACAAACCAGTTATCAATCTCATTTTCTGAAGTACCTGTTTTACCAGCTAAATCAGAACTGAATCCCATATTTCCTTTAATGTTGTAGAAGATTGTAGAGCTTGCAATATCTTGTAACATGTTTGTTGTTAAGAACGCTGTTGCATCTGAGAAGACGCGCTCTGATTTATCTTCGTGTTGGTAAATCACATTCCCACGAGAGTCTTCAATCTTTTCGATTAAGTATGATTCGTGGTGTTCACCGCCATTTGCCAGTGTTGAGAAGGCACTTGTTTGTTCTCTTACAGAAGGACCTGTTCTCGTACCACCGATTGAAAGGGCGATATTTTGATATTCATCTTCACCGATACCTTCAGTGATACCCATTTTCTTCAAGTATTCACCAGCGTTAATGCCTTTTTGAAGCATTGCTTGGTAAATCTTAATTACTGGGTTATTTAATGATTTGAACAGTGCGTAACGAACCGTTAAGAATTGGTTCGTAATTGAGTTACCATAGTTGGTTGGTTGCCAGTAAGTTCCGTTTCCTTGTGCGATACTGATTTTCGTATCCGGAACGACACTTGCTGGGTAAATCAAGTTGTTTTCAATCGCTGGCGCGTACACCAAGATTGGTTTGATGGTTGAACCAGGAGAGCGGTGTGTTGAGAACGCGTGGTCCACTTGGTTAGCTTCAAAGTCACGCCCTGCGACGAAACCAAGAATACGACCGGTTTTGTTTTCAATTAACACAGCACCGTTTTGAGCTGGCTCTTTTTGAGTTTTCGTTTCACCAGTACTTTGATCAACATATTGAGTGTTATACGTTGGTCCGATTAAGTCCCCGCCTTCAGCAATGGCTTTTTGCATCGCATCGTATACTTTTTGGTCAACAGTTGATGTTACACGGTAACCTGAAGAGCTTAATTCGCGCTCAGCTTCATCATAGTATTTACTATATAATTCTGAGTCGTTTTTCACATCGTTATACGTCAATTTGTTTTTCTCAGCTGCTTTTGTCATTAAGACTTTAACTGCTTCACGATGAACAGCTTGATATAAGTATGATTGACGGTTTGATGTGAGCTCTTTTGGAGGAAGGAAGTCCTTCGTAATATCGTACGCAAGAGCTTCTTCGTATTGTTCTTTAGTAATTTTGTTTTCACGATACATACTAAATAGAACGGTCTTCATACGTTCTACACCAGCAGACACGTCTTCTTTCATCGTTGCGATGTTTGTATAAGGTGTGTAAACAATTGGGTTTTGAGGCATCCCAACAAGATAAGCAGCTTGTGGCAATGATAAATCTTTTGCGGAAACCCCGAAGACACCTTGAGCGGCTTCTTCGATACCGGCGATATTTAACCCGTTATTATTACGTCCAAACGGAGAAACGTTTAAGTAAGCTTCTAAGATTTGGTCTTTTGTAAAGTGTTTTTCAAGACGTAATGCGTAAAGAATTTCATTGGCTTTACGTTTGAAAGTAACTTCGCTTGTTAAAATCTGTTGCTTAATTAATTGTTGTGTTAAGGTAGATCCACCCGTTGCGCCTGAATCAGAAGAAGCAACTTCTTGTAAGAGGGCACGGATAAGAGCCTTAGGAACAATCCCGTTATGATCATAGAATGAACTATCTTCTGTTGCGATGATTCCATCTTTTACATATTGCGAAATTTCTGATAAAGGTTTTACAATACGTAACTCATCAGTATTTACATCTGAAATCTTCGTTCCGTCTTGATAGTAGAAACTTGAGATTAAGTTGAGATTTCCGATTGCATCACTCATTTGTTCTTGAGTGAGAGGTTCTTCATTGGAAGTCAAACTTGCAAAGTATCCAAGTCCAATCCCGCCTCCAAATACACCAATAAGCATCAGTGCTAGAATTGCGATTACGAAAATGTTTTTAAGGACTGAATAAGCAATGTTAAAAATAAAACGCATATTTTTAAGAATCGGTTTGTTCCAAATAGAAAGTAGAGCCTCGCGCCAATCTGGAGTTTGGTTCTGTTCTGACATAAGTTCAACTCTTTTCATTTATACATATTTTTGTCCATTATATCAAAAAACGATGAAAAATACTATTTTTTACTTGTAGGAGTAGGGTTTAGAGCATTTTTTATAAAAAAGTTTTAGGTGTAAAGAGAAAATACTTTACAAGCATCCTTCCATCTGCTAAACTATGTAACTGTGAGATTAATACATGGAGGTGTAAATAATGGCAGTTAAAATTCGTTTAAAACGTATGGGTTCTAAGAAAAGTCCTTTCTACCGTGTAGTTGTAGCTGATTCACGTTCACCACGTGATGGTCGTTTCATCGAAACAATCGGAACATACAACCCACTATTAAACCCAGCTGAAGTTTCAATCAATGAAGAATTAGCATTACAATGGTTAGCAAACGGTGCGCAACCTTCTGATACAGTTCGTAACTTGTTATCACAACAAGGTATCATGAAGAAATTCCACGAATCAAAGTTTTCTAAGTAATTTACAACTCGATGGAGAGGTGAAAAGAATGCCAGAGATTAGTGAATTAGTATTGTCAATGGTTAAACCATTAGTTGAATTCCCTGATGATGTTCGTATTGACGTCTCTGAATCAGATGAATTCATGGAATATACTTTACGCGTGAATCCTCAGGATATCGGTCGTGTGATTGGTAAACAAGGACGTGTGGCTCGCGCTATCCGTACGATTACTTATAGTGTTCGTACTCGCGGACCAAAACGTGTGCGTCTTAGTATTGAGAACCTAGATTAATAGGACGAAGCCTTGGAGAAATCCAAGGCTTTTTTTGTTATACATAATTAGACCAACGATTACGTCAATCCTTTCGGATTGTCTCTATACTAGCTGTACTAGGGCACCGGATTGAGCCTAT
>JUUF01000237.1 GCA_001058355.1 Carnobacterium maltaromaticum | reverse complement strand
AGAAAAGAAATTAAACAAGGTAAACCGACTGAGGCTGACTTGAAAGATGGTTCGCACGCGGTTTATGTATATAGAAAGAATAATACTTGTGGCGTATCGATTCCAAAACGAGGTCCAGAATTACCAAATACTGGTACAGTCGCAAACACTGTTTCAGCAGTTTTTGCAGTAGTATTAGTAGCAGGTGGTCTGTACTTAGTGAAATCAAACAAGATGCGCAATATTGCTAAAACGGTTTTAGTATTGGGTGGCTTAGGAACATTCTTTGCTTTCCAAGGAGAAGTTTTAGCAGCAGACAGCTCAATCTTAGGTCAAATCATTGAGCAAATGAACTTAGATCCTGAGGAAATCGATTGCTATGACTACGTTGGGTTCTATATTTCAGAAGAAACAACGACTTCTGAAGCAACTACAACAGTTGTAACTACAGAGTCAACAACAACGACTGAAACAACAACAGAAGAACCAACAACGACAACGGAAGC
>JUUF01000236.1 GCA_001058355.1 Carnobacterium maltaromaticum | reverse complement strand
CTCGCTATTGTTGCTACTATGGACCAAATGATTCTTCAGACCTGCTTACATAAAAAGTTTGGGTAGTGCCTAACATTTCGGCTTTCGGATTTTTTGTTTCTTTGAACAAGGTGTTTAGAAATTTTGTCTCGGAGGAACGGAAGCGAGTTAGTGAGTGCTTCGTACGGCTTGATAATATTGTGGGGCTTCTGGGAATAATTGTTTTTTCAGACCTGCTTGCATAAAAAGTTAGGGAGTGCTTAACTTTTTGAATTTCGCATTTTTTTGTTTCTTTGAGAACGTGTTTAGTAATTTTGTCTCGGGGGAACGGAAGCGAGGTAGTGGGTGCTTCGTACGGGCTAATGACAGAATGAGGTGCTACTTAAAATCACGTGCTTTGAAATTTTGTTTTGCAAAATAATAGGAAGTAGTTTATTTATCCAATCTGGTGTGGAGAGACAGAGCAGGGGACTTTTTCTACCTTATAAAAATGCAAAGAGGCTCGCGAGGGGACATGGGATTCTATAATAGCAGTAA
>JUUF01000235.1 GCA_001058355.1 Carnobacterium maltaromaticum | reverse complement strand
GATGAGATTGATAAGATTGCAGCAAAAGGCCATAACGGTAGTGAGGTTTCTCGCGAAGGGGTTCAACGTGACATCTTACCGATTGTTGAAGGAAGCCAAGTGAATACGAAGTACGGTGTGATTAACACAGACCATATCTTGTTTATCGCATCTGGTGCCTTCCATGTCGCTAAACCAAGTGATTTAATGCCAGAATTACAAGGACGTTTCCCAATTCGCGTTGAATTACAAGATTTATCTAAAGAAGACTTCGAACGTATTCTAACGGAACCTAAGAATGCTTTATTAAAACAATACAAAGCATTGCTAGCAACTGAAAATGTGGAAGTCATCTTTACAAAAGAAGCCGTCTCTAAACTGGCTGAAATTGCTTTTGAAGTGAACAGCACAATGGAAAATATTGGTGCTCGTCGTCTTCATACGATTTTAGAAACGGTCCTTGAAGAGTTATTATTTGAAGCTCCATCTATGCAAATGGGAAGCATTCAAATTACAGAACAATATGTTGAAAGTAAACTAAATGCGATTCGTGAGGATCAAGATTTAACGAAATACATTTTATAAAAAGGAGAAAATACTCGTGCGCACTGTATTAGCTGATTTACGGAAAATTAACGAAATTGTACAATATGATAATGTCTGGAGAGACTCAGAGACAGCTGACTTACCATTTAATAAATTGACGGAAATCTTAGGATCTTTGCTAAAGGTAGATTTATATATTGCTTCAATCGACGGGAGAATGTTAGGAATTCATGATGAGTTTCAAGTGAACAACGATCGTATGAAAGAATATAAGGATAATCGTCAATTTCCGGACTTTTATATGAAAGAATTGACGACCTTAAAGTTCACAAAGGAAAATATTCCAGTAACAGATAACTTAACAATTTTCCCTGTCGAACTGCATGATAACTTCCAAGAAGCGATGACTACTGTAATTCCTATTTTTGCTTCAGGAAAACAGCTAGGGTTCGTTGTGATGGGGAAAGAAGGACAACCTTTCTCTACAGATGATTTAATCTTGGCAGAGCACGCAGCTACAGTAATCGGAACAGAAATGCTTCATTGGTATACTCGCAAGATTGAGCAAGAAAAACGTGAGCAACAAAATGTTCACCTCGCGCTCAGCTCATTGTCTTACAGTGAATTAGAAGCCATCAAAGTAATCGTGGGTCTATTCGATGGTATGGATTTGCGTTTCACTGCTCTTAAAATTGCTCAAGAATACCATATCACTCGTACAGTTATCGTGAACGCTATCCGTAAACTTGAATCAGCTGGTATTATCGAAAGCAGAAGTTTAGGTACGAAAGGGACTTATATTAAAATTAAGAATGAAAATATTAAGTCTTCACTATTGTCAGAATTAAAACACGCGTAAATTGAGGCGATGATTATGGAAAACATCTTTATTGAAAATGAGTACTTAAAAGTTGGAATTAAGCTGTTTGGAGCAGAACTCACTTCAGTTATTTCAAAAGAAACAAATACAGAATATATGTATCAACCAGATGGAATCCATTGGAATAAGCAATCTCCAATTCTTTTTCCGAATATTGGAGCCATTAGAGAGAATTCATTTGTATATGAAGGGAAGACATACCCTGCTAGAAAGCATGGATTTGCACGGGATTATGCCTTCCGACTAGAAGAGCAAGGTGAGAGTTTCGCTACGTTCTTACTAACAAATGAAATGATAGAGGAAGAATATCCGTTTAATTTTGAACTGAGACTTCAATATACTTTAGAATCTAATGAATTAAAAATGACTTATAGTATATCCACTACAAGTCCTGAATTGTACTTTGCAATTGGTGGACATCCTGCATTCGCAGTACCTCTTGAGAAAGGTCTTACTTTTGAAGATTATCATATTCAATTAGAGAGTGAAGCTCCTGTTTCGAAATTGGAGCTAGAAATCCCTTATCTATCATCTTTAGAGGGAGTTCAGCTTACCGAAGGAGATTTTGCATTGCATCATGATTTATTTACAAATGATGTATTGTTATTTAAATCAAAAGACCCTAAGTTTAAAGGAAAATTGTATTCTCCTAAAGGAAAGAGAAGTGTGACTGTGCATTTAAATGGCATCGAAGCAGTTGGAGTTTGGACAATGGCAGACGATTCACCGTTTATTTGTTTTGAACCATGGGATGGTTATCCGGACTTAGCAAGTGAGACTACCTTAAATCTAGAAGAAAAGAAAAATATTCTCCGAATCACTAAAGATACACCGTATCAATCATGTGCGACATTTGTATTCGAATAAAAAGAAAAGACACTAAGATTTACTTAGTGTCTTTATTTTTCTTATCCCAAGGCATTGGGACTTTGTTTTCAGTTCCATTTAGAATTCGTTGAATGTTGGCTCTGTGACGATAAATGATAAAGATATCAATGGCAAGTGCAAATGCTGTTAGTACCCAATCATTAAAGAGTAGTGATAATAGAACACCTAAAGAAATAGTCACCATTGCGGTCAAACTAACCATACGCGTGATTGCTAATAGTATCAAGAAAATGATTAATCCGTAGAGTAATAATAATGGTTGATAGGCTAAAATCATTCCGGCAAAAGTTGCTACGGCTTTTCCACCTTTGAACGATGCAAAGAGTGGGAAAGTGTGACCAATAACAGCAAAAGATGCAATCCAAAGTGGTGAAATACTTGGTTGTTTGAAGATAGTCATCGCAAGAATTGTTGCTAGGGACCCTTTGAATACGTCGAAAAATAACACAATAGAACCTGCTTTTGGACCAAGAACACGGAACGCATTTGTAGATCCTAAATTCCCGCTACCAAATTCGCGAATATCTTTTTGAAAGAATGTTTGTCCAATCCATAATCCAGATGGAATAGACCCGAGTAGGTACGCTACAAGAGCACCTATAATAAAAGTAAATGACATAAACTCATTTCTCCTTAAAACAGTCTAGTGACAGTTTAACATAAAAGATGCTGTCTATACAACGGATGAGAAAGGTTAATTTAGCGCCATTTCTAAGGAGAAATCTTGCGAAAATCGCGAAAAACAAGTATTATAGATAAGATGACAAAAAAAGGAGCGTATTAAATGAGCAAAGTAACGAATCAATATAATGATGATGCGATTCAGGTTTTAGAAGGCCTTGAAGCTGTTCGTAAACGTCC